>VGCQ01000277.1 GCA_016870055.1 Alphaproteobacteria bacterium
GACGATCGCTTTCTTCCAGTCGCTGCGCACGCCGGGCCGGCCGCGGAAGAGCTTCTTCTTGCCCTTCACGGTGACGGTGTTGATCGCCCGCACCTTGACCTTGAACAGGCCTTCGACGGCCTGCTTGATCTCCGGCTTGGTGGCGTCCATCGCCACCCGGAAGGTGACCTGGCCGTGCTCGGAGCCGTTGGTGGTCTTCTCGGTGATCAGCGGCGAGCGGATCACCTCGTACATGCGCGCGCGCGACACGGTGGCGGGCTTGGCGCTCATTGCAGGCGCTCCTCCAGGTGCTTCACGGCATCCTTGGTCAGCACCAGCGTATCGCGGCGCAGGATGTCGTAGACGTTGGCGCCCTGCTGCGGCAGGACGTCGAGATGGGCGATGTTGGCTGCGGCGCGCGCGAAGTTGGTGTCGACTTCCGGGCCGGCGATGACCAGGGCGCTCGAGATGCCGAGCTCGCCGAGATGGGCCTTGAGCTTGGCGGTCTTCGGCTCGGACAGCGCGGCCGCCTCGACCACGACCAGCTTGCCTTCGGCCGCCTTGGCCGACAGCGCGGTGCGCAGCGCGAGCTTGCGCACTTTCTTGGGCAGGTCGGAGGCGTGGCTGCGCACCACCGGACCGAACGCCTTGCCGCCGCCGCGGAACTGCGGCGCCGCCTCGTTGCCGTGGCGGGCACGACCGGTGCCTTTCTGGGCATACATCTTCTTCGACGTCGCCGTCACTTCCGAACGGCCCTTGGTCTTGTGGGTGCCCTGCTGGCGGCGCGACAGCTGCCACACCACACAGCGCTGCAGGATGTCCTGGCGGACGGGAACGGCGAACACCGCATCGGCGAGATCGATCTCACCGGCACTGCCGCCCTCGATGGTCTTGACCGCGATCTTCATGATTCCGTCCTTAAGCCGCCGGCCCTTCAGCCGCAGGCGCCGCCGCTGCCGCCGCCTTGCGCAGGCCAGCCGGGTACGGAGCGTCCTTCGGCCGGGCACGCTTGGAAGCGTCCTTGACGATGATGTAGCCGCCGCGCGGGCCGGGGACTGCGCCCGACACCAGCAGCAGGCCCTTCTCGTCGTCGGTGGCGACGACTTTGAGGTTCTGCGTGGTCACGCGCTCATGGCCGTAGTGGCCGGCCATCTTCTTGCCCGGGAAGGTCCGGCCGGGATCCTGGCGATTGCCGGTCGAACCGTGGCTGCGGTGCGAGACCGACACGCCGTGGCTGGCTTCCAGGCCGCCGAAGTTCCAGCGCACCATCGAGCCGGTGAAGCCGCGGCCGATCGAGGTGCCGATCACGTCGACGAACTGACCGGGCACGAAGTGGCTGGGCACCAGCTCGGCGCCGACCTCGAGCACGGCGTCCTTGGCGACGCGAAACTCGATCAGCTTCTTCTTGGGCTCGACCTTGGCCTTGGCGAAGTGGCCGCGCATCGGCTGGCTGACGTTCTTCACCTTGGCCTTGCCGTAGCCGAGTTGGACGGCGTTGTACTTGTCCTTCTCCTCGGAGCGGACGGCGACAACCTGCAGCGTGTCGACCTTCAGAACGGTGACGGGCACGTGCTCGCCCGCGTCGTTGAAGACGCGGGTCATGCCGACCTTCTGGGTCAAAAGACCGCAACGCATGGTCCTGTTCCTTCTTCTTCCTGATCCGCCTACGAGCCGAGCTTGATCTCGACGTCGACGCCGGAGGCGAGGTCGAGCTTCATCAGCGCGTCCACCGTCTGCGGCGTCGGGTCGACGATGTCGAGCACGCGCTTGTGGGTGCGGATCTCGAACTGCTCGCGCGACTTCTTGTCGATGTGCGGCGAGCGGTTGACCGTGAACTTCTCGATGCCGGTCGGCAGCGGGATCGGGCCGCGCACCTGCGCGCCCGTCCGCTTGGCCGTGCTCACGATCTCACTGGTCGACGTGTCGAGCACGCGATGATCGAAGGCCTTCAGCCGGATTCGGATATTGGTGCTGTCCATGGTCTGGGCTCGCTCGGCGTCCGGTGGACGTTATTTGACGATTTTGGTGACGACGCCCGCGCCGACGGTCCTGCCGCCCTCGCGGATGGCGAAGCGCAGGCCCTCGTCCATGGCGATCGGCTGGATCAGCTCGACCGTCATGCGTGCATTGTCCCCCGGCATCACCATCTCCGTCCCCTCGGGCAGCGACACCACGCCCGTCACGTCCGTCGTCCGGAAGTAAAACTGCGGACGGTAGTTCGTGAAGAACGGCGTGTGACGGCCGCCCTCCTCCTTGGTCAGGATGTACGCCTCCGCCTCGAAGTTCGTGTGCGGCGTGATCGAGCCCGGCTTGGCCAGAACCTGACCCCGCTCGACATCCTCGCGACCGACACCGCGCAGCAGCGCCCCGATATTGTCCCCGGCCTCGCCCTGGTCCAACAGCTTGCGGAACATCTCGACACCCGTCACAACCGTCTTCGCCGTCGGACGCAGGCCGACGATCTCGATCTCCTCGCCGACCTTCACCACGCCACGCTCGACACGGCCCGTCACCACCGTGCCGCGGCCCGAAATCGAAAACACGTCCTCGATCGGCATCAAAAACGGCTTGTCCTTGTCGCGCGTCGGCTGCGGAATGTAACGGTCGACCTCCGCCATCAGCTTCAGAACCGCCTGCTCGCCGATCTCCCCCTGCTTGTCCTCCAGCGCGCACAGCGCCGAGCCGCGGATCACCGGAATGTCGTCCCCCGGGAACTGGTAGCTCTTCAGAAGCTCGCGAACCTCCAGCTCGACCAGGTCCAGAAGCTCCGGATCGTCGACCATGTCGACCTTGTTCATGAACACCACCAGCGCAGGAACGCCGACCTGCCGCGCCAGCAGGATGTGCTCGCGCGTCTGCGGCATCGGCCCGTCCGCCGCCGACACAACCAGGATCGCACCGTCCATCTGCGCCGCACCCGTGATCATGTTCTTCACGTAGTCGGCGTGACCGGGGCAGTCGACGTGCGCGTAGTGCCGGTTCGTCGTCTCGTACTCGACATGCGCCGTCGAAATCGTGATCCCGCGCTCGCGCTCCTCGGGCGCCTTGTCGATCTGGTCGTACGCCGTGTACGTCGCACCGCCCGTCTTCGCCAAAATCTTGGTGATCGCCGCCGTCAGCGACGTCTTGCCATGGTCGACATGACCGATCGTCCCGATGTTGCAGTGCGGCTTCGTCCGCTCAAACTTCGCCTTCGTCATGGTCCTGTTCCTTCAATCGGTCTTCGTACGATCGGCGGCTCAGCCCGCCAGCTTGGTGATGACCTCGTCCGCCACCGCCGGCGGCACCGGCGCGTAGTGGTCGAAAGTCATGGTGTAGGCGGCACGTCCCTGGGTCATCGACCGCAGCGTGTTGACGTAGCCGAACATGTTGGCCAGCGGCACCGTGGCATTGATGACCTGCGCGTTGCCGCGCGCCTCCATGCCCTGGATCTGGCCGCGCCGGCTGTTGAGGTCGCCGATGCAGTCGCCCATGTAGTCCTCGGGCGTCACCACCTCGACCTTCATGATCGGCTCGAGCAGCTTGCACTGGGCCTTTTGCAGGCCTTCCTTGAACGCCGCACGGGCGGCGATCTCGAAGGCGAGCACGCTCGAATCGACGTCGTGGTAGGCGCCGTCGATCAGCGTCGCCTTGAAGTCGATCACCGGGAAGCCGGCCAGCACGCCCGACTCGCGTGATGCCTCCAGTCCCTTGTCGACGCCCGGGATGAACTCCTTGGGCACCGAGCCGCCGACGACCTTGCTCTCGAAGCTGTAGCCCGAACCCGGCTCGCCCGGCTCGAAGACGAGCTTGATGCGGGCGAACTGGCCCGAGCCGCCGCTCTGCTTTTTGTGCGTGTAGTCGATCTCGGCGCGGCGGCCGAGCGTCTCGCGATAGGCAACCTGCGGCGCGCCGACATTGGCCTCGACCTTGTAGGTCCGCCGCAGGATGTCGACCTTGATCTCGAGGTGCAGCTCGCCCATGCCCTTGATGACGGTCTGACCCGTCTCCTGGTCGGTCGAGACGCGGAAGGTCGGATCCTCCTGCACGAGCCGGCCCAGCGCCTGGCCCATCTTCTCCTGGTCGGCCTTCGACTTGGGCTCGATCGCCAGCTCGATGACCGGATCGGGAAAGTCCATCTTCTCCAGGATCACCGCGTTATCGGACAGGCAGAGCGTGTCGCCGGTGGTGACGCTCTTCAGGCCGGCCAGGGCAACGATGTCGCCGGCACGCGCTTCCTTGATGTCCTCGCGGTCGTTGGCATGCATCAGCAGCATGCGGCCGATCCGCTCCTTGCGGTCCTTGGTGCTGTTCAGCACGCCGGTGCCCGACTCCAGCACGCCGGAGTAGACGCGCGCGAAAGTGAGCGAACCGACGAAGGGATCGGTCATGATCTTGAAGGCGAGCGCCGACAACGGCGCATCGTCGCTCGACGGCAGGGTGATCGCCTCGTCGGTACCCATCTTGACGCCCTTGACGTCCGGCACGTCGGTCGGCGCCGGCAGGTAATTCACGACGGCGTCGAGCATCGGCTGCACGCCCTTGTTCTTGAATGCCGAGGCGCACAGCACCGGCACGAAGGCGTAGGAGATCGTGCCTTTGCGAATGCACTTGATCAGGGTGTCGTAGTCGGGCACCTCGCCGCCCAGGTACTTCTCGAGCGCGACGTCGTCCTGCTCGACCGCCATCTCGATCATCTTGTGGCGCCACTCGGCAGCCTGCTCCTTGAGCTCGTCCGGGATGTCCTTGATCTCGAACTTGGCGCCCAGCGTTTCTTCCAGCCAGATGATCGCCTTGTTGGCGACGAGATCGATCAGGCCCTTGTAGTCCGCTTCGGCGCCGATCGGAATCTGGGTGACCAGCGGCTTGCTGCCCAGCCGGTCGACGATCATGTCGACGGTGCGCCAGTAGTTCGCGCCGGTGCGGTCCATCTTGTTGATGAAGCAGATGCGCGGCACGCCGTACTTGTCGGCCTGGCGCCACACCGTCTCCGATTGCGGCTCGACGCCCGCCACCGAGTCGAACACGCAGACCGCGCCGTCGAGCACGCGCAGGCTGCGCTCGACTTCGATGGTGAAGTCGACGTGACCCGGGGTGTCGATGATGTTGACGCGATAGCTCGGACCGCTGAACGGCCCCGACTCGACCTTCCAGAAGCAGGTGGTGGCGGCCGAGGTGATGGTGATGCCGCGCTCCTGCTCCTGCTCCATCCAATCCATGGTGGCCGCGCCGTCATGGACTTCGCCGATCTTATGCGACTTGCCGGTGTAGTAGAGGATGCGCTCGGTCGTCGTCGTCTTGCCAGCGTCGATATGCGCCATGATACCGATGTTGCGGTAGTGCGCGATGGAAGTGGTGCGGGCCATGGGAGGGGGCTTTCTCTCGATTTCTTCTGGGGCCGTCTACCAGCGGTAATGGGCGAACGCCTTGTTGGCGTCGGCCATCTTGTGGGTGTCCTCGCGCTTCTTGACCGCATTGCCACGGCGGTTGAACGCGTCGAGCAGCTCGGCCGAGAGCTTCTCGGTCATGCTGTGGCCCGAGCGCTCGCGCGCGGCCTGGATGATCCAGCGGATGGCCAGCGCCTGGCGGCGCTCAGGACGAACCTCGACCGGCACCTGATAGGTGGCGCCGCCGACGCGACGCGAGCGGACCTCGACCGCGGGCTTGACGTTCTCCAGCGCCTCGTGGAAGGCGGGCACCGGATCCTGCTTGAGCTTGGTCTGGATCTCGTCGAGGGCGCCGTAGACCACGCGCTCGGCGACCGACTTCTTGCCACGCTGCATCAGCGTGTTCATGAACTTCGACAGGACGATGTCGCCGAACTTGGCGTCCGGCAGGACCTCGCGTTTCTCGGCGGCGCGACGACGGGACATGCTCTCCTCCCCGCCCTACTTCGGCCGCTTGGCGCCGTACTTCGACCGGCGCTGCTTGCGGTCCTTGACGCCCTGCGTGTCGAGGGTGCCGCGGATGATGTGGTAGCGCACGCCCGGCAGGTCCTTGACGCGGCCGCCGCGGATCATGACCACCGAATGTTCCTGCAGATTGTGGCCCTCGCCCGGAATGTAGCTCACCACTTCGTAGCCGTTGGTCAGGCGCACCTTGGCGACCTTGCGCAGGGCCGAGTTCGGCTTCTTCGGCGTCGTGGTGTAGACGCGCGTGCAGACGCCGCGCTTTTGCGGGCAGGCCTGCAACGCCGGCACCTTGTTGCGCGAGGTGAGGCCGTGGCGCTGCTTGCGGATGAGCTGGTTGATGGTCGGCATCGACTTCCGGTTTCCTAAAACGCCGTCTCGGGTCCGCCAGGGCAGGCTTCGGCGCAAAGCGAATACGCGGGCGTAGCGGCAAGAGCGCAGCGCCCGCGCGATCAAAAACTCTGCGGCCCGGTGGGCCTGACATGTAGCGGTTCTCGACGTCAGGCTGCGTCTTAGGCTTGCGCCTAACTACCAGCCCCCCGGCGAGGTGGCGCGCTTATATGGCCGCGACGGCAGTGCCGTCAAGCATGCCGAGGCGGTTTTCTCTTTGATATCGTTGGCGTTTCCGGCCTAGGCGGGCTGACTCGTTCGTGTCCGCCACGCATCGGCTGAAGCAAGAATCTAACAACTACATTCTGTAGGTTCAGCTACTCGGGCCTACTATTGATTTGGCTGAGCCCGAGGTAGTGTCCA
>VGCQ01000278.1 GCA_016870055.1 Alphaproteobacteria bacterium
CGGACGCGCGGTTGGACCGACGTGCCCAAAGTGCAATGGCACGAGCCCGAGCAGTTGCGGCGCGCCGCGGAGTAGCGTCATGACCACGACCTACCGTGCCGGTGTCGACATCGGCGGCACCTTCACGGACATCGTGCTGCTCGGCTCCGACGGCACCGTCCACACCAAGAAGGTCTCCTCCAGCGTCGGCAACTACGCGCAGGCGATCGTCGACGGGCTCGCCGAAGTGTTCGCCGAGACCGGCCTTGCCGGTGCGGCGATCGACGAAATCCGTCACGGCACGACGGTGGCTTCCAACGCCATCCTCGAGCACAAGGGCGCGCGGGTCGGCCTGATCACCACCAAGGGCTTCCGCGACGTGCTGGAGATCCGCACGCTGCGCATGCCCAGGCTTTACGACATCGGTTGGACCAAGCCGCCGCCGCTGGTCGAGCGCTATCTGCGCAAGGTGGTGGACGAGCGGATTGACCATCGCGGCCGCGTCGAACGCGCGCTCGACCCGGCCGATGCCAACCGCGCCGTCGATGCGCTGCTCGCCGAGAAGGTCGAGGCGATCGCGGTGTGCCTGCTGAATTCCTTCGCCAACCCAGTGCACGAGGCGATGCTGAAGGAGATCGTCGCTGCCAAGGCGCCACGCTTGCCGCTCAGCCTCTCGTTCGAGGTCCTGCCCGAGATCAAGGAGTACGAGCGCACCTCGACGACGGTGATCAATGCTTACGTCATGCCGATCGTCGCCACCTACCTGCGCGCTTTGCGCAAGGGACTCGACGCTGCCGGCATCCCCGCACGCCTGCTCCTGATGCAGTCCAACGGCGGATTGACGACCGATGCCGCCGCCGCCGAGCGGCCGATGAACATCATCGAATCGGGTCCGGCCGGAGGCGTGGTCGGCGCCCAAGCGCTGGCTCGTGCCAAGGCGCTCGACAAGATCATCACTTTCGACATGGGCGGAACGACCGCCAAGGCCTCGATGGTCGAGCAGGGCGAGGTGGCGCGCGCCCAGGAATATGCCGTGGGCGCCGGCATCATGATCGGCTCACGGCTGCTCACCGGCGCGGGCTACACGCTGAAGGTGCCGGCGATCGACCTGGCCGAGGTCGGCGCCGGCGGCGGTTCGCATGTCTGGATCGACGGCGGCGGCGCCTTGCAGGTCGGGCCCGAGAGCGCTGGCGCCTCACCTGGCCCTGTGTGCTACGACCAGGGCGGCAGCGTCCCCACCATCACCGACGCCAACGTGCTGCTGGGCTACATCAACCCGGCCCACTTGGTGGGCGGCGCGCTCAAGCTCAACGCCGAGAAGACGCGCACGGTGTTCGACGGGAAGATCGCGCGGCCACTCGGCATGTCGGTCGAGCGGGCGGCGCACGGCGCGCATCTGATCGTCGCATCGAACATGATTCGCGCCATCAAAGCGGTGTCGACCGAGCGCGGCCGCGACCCGCGCGACTTCGCATTGTTCGCTTTTGGTGGCAACGGCCCCCTGTTTGCCGCCGGCATGGCGGCCTCGCTCGGCATCGGCCGCGTGGTCGTGCCGCCATCGGCGGGCCTGTTCTCGTCGTTTGGCCTGCTCTATGCCGATGTCGAGCATCACTATGCCCGCACCTTCCGCCGCCTGCTGCGGCAGGCCGACCTCGGCGAGATCGCAGCGGCCTGGGATGCGCTCGCTAGGCAGGCCAGCGATCAGCTCGCAGCGGAAGGCTTCAGCGGCGGCCGCGCCCGAATTCGCCGGTCGGCGGCGCTGCACTACAAGGGACAGAGTTACGAGCTGACCGTGGCGGTACCGGACGGACCGCTCGATGCGCGCATGGTGGCACATCTGGAGCAGGCCTTCGCCGAGGAGCATGAACGCACCTACGGCCATCGCGCCGGGCCGGACGAGCCGGTCGAACTGGTGGCGATCCAACTGGTCGGCGCGGGCTTGCGCGACGGCGCCGCCGTGCCTCAGCAGTCGGCGCCACGGCGATCCACGGCCATTACCGCCGGAACGCGGCGCGCCTATTTCGGCGATCAGCACGGTTGGCTTGACACACCCGTGCTCGGCCGCGCCGATCTCGCGGCCGGCCGCACCGGTCCGCTGATCGTCGAGGAGTACGATTCGACTTGTGTCGTGCCGCCCGGCGCCCGTGCCGAATGCGACAGCGCCGGCAACATTGTGGTGACGATCGCGAGCCCCTAGCTCGCCGCCAGGCGCGGCAGGAACATGGCGATGTCGGGCCAGATCGACAGCACGACGATCATCAACATCATGGCGATGACGAAGGGCGAAGCGCCGATGATGACATCGTCGATCCGGCCGCGCTTGCGCAGCCCTTGCACGACATAGAGGTTGATGCCGACTGGCGGGGTGATCATCGCAAGCTCCATCAGGATGATGACGATGATGCCGAACCACACCGGATCGTAACCGGCCTTGAACAGGATCGGCGCGATGATCGGTACGGTGGCGACCATCATCGACAGCGTCTCCATGAACATGCCGAGGATGAAGTAGAAGAGCACCACGACGATCAGCAGCTCGAGCTTGCTGAGGCCCAGGCTGGTGATGAAGCGGTTGACCTGCGCGGTGAGGCCGATCGAGGTGATGACGAAGTTGAGGAAATAGGCGGCAAGCAGGATCGCCATGATCATGGCCGTAGTCCGCATCGTGCCCTCGAAGGCGCTGAGCAGGATGCGCACCGTCAGCCGCCGATTCCAGGCGGCGATCGCCGCGGCGGCGATCACGCCCAGCGCCGCCGATTCGGTGGCGGTGGCCCAACCGGCATAGATCGAACCCAGGACGGCGAGGAAAATGATCAATGGCGGCAGCAGATCGGGCAAAGCCGCAAAGCGCTGCGACCAGCTCGTCTTGGTCGGGGTCCCGCCAAGATCTGGGCGAATCAGGCAGATGATGATCACCGTCAGACTGAACAGACCGGCGAGGACCAAGCCGGGAACGAAGCCTGCGAGGTAGAGTTTTGGGATCGAGGTCTCGGTCAGCACGCCGTAGACGATCATGTTGATCGAGGGCGGGATCAGGATGCCGAGCGTGCCGCCGGCAGCGATAGTGCCGAGGAACAGCCGTTCTGAATAGCCACGCTTCTCGACTTCGCCCAGGGCGACGGTGCCGATGGTCGCGGCCGTCGCCACACTGGAGCCGGACGTGGCGGCGAACATGGCGCAGGCCGCTATGTTGGAATGCATCAGCCCGCCCGGCAGCCACGGCACCCAAAGCACCAGCGCGTTGTACATGCGCTCGGCCATGCCTGAACGCAGCAGGATCTCGCCCAGCAGGACGAAAAACGGGATGGCGACCAGCAGGAAATTGTTCGAGGTGCCCCAGGCGATCTCGCCCATCGCCAAGGATAGCGGCAGCTTGGAGTAGAGCGCCGACAGCGACAGGCCGAGCGCGCCGAGCCCGGCCGCGACAGGAATGGCTAGCGCCAGCAAGCCGATCAGGATGGCAAGCGTCACCAACAGCATGTCAGCCGCTACCCTCCCGCGCCTGGCGACCCTTGAGATCGCGGATCTCGTCCTCGACCTCTTCCTCCGCCGACCGCGTGCTCACGAGGCGAGCTGCATTGCGCAGGTCGCCCGAAGCCAGGATGCGCAGGGCGTCGAGCAGCAGCACGACGCCGATCGCGACGAACGCCGCCAGACCAGCCAGCCACAGCGCCTGTGGGACGACGATCGGCGTCTCGAGCGCCGATTGGCTACGCGAACCCGACTGCCACGACTGGCCGACCACGCCCCAGCCGCGCCAGGCAATCAAGGCAAAGAAGCCGACCAAGAGGATGAGCGCGATGAAGTCGAGGGCGAGCCGCAGGCGCTGGGGAAACAGCACATAGAGCGAGTCGATGCGGATGTGGGCGCGATCGAGCAAGGCCGCGCCCAAGCCCCAAGCGGTGCCGATCGCCAGCGAGTAGCCCGCCAGCTCGTCGGCGCCGCCGATCGAAAGCGCCAGGAACTTGCGCATCAGCACGTCGACGCCGATGAGGAGCGCGGCCAGCAGGACCAGCGCCCCGCCGAACCACAGCCCCCATTGGGCGAAGCGCCGCACGCCGCTCACGGTCGGGAAGCCGGCGCTACGGTGCCGGCGCCTTCAGCCCGAGCGTCTTGCCGACCGTATCGTTCCACTCCTTGGCGCACTCGCCGCCGCAGCGCTTGGCCCAGCCGGCGAGCACCGCGCCTTCGACCAGCTTCTTGTGCGTCTCGGCCTCCTCGGGCTTGACCGGCACGATCGTCATCTTGGCGAGCTTACCCATTGTGCAGGGCTGCTTGCCGGTGTTGCAGTTCTCGGCCTCACCAGTGGTGGTCTTAATGGTCGCCCACATCTTGTCCTCGTAGGCCTTGAACTGATCGAGCAGGAAGGCCTGCGTCTTGGCATCGAGTCGCTTCCAGCTGTCGAGGTTGACCGCCAGCACGTTGATGCTCCAGCCGAGCGACATCGGGTAGATCGACTTGGTGACCTCCGGCCAACCCGCGGTGTTGCCGGACAGGCTGCCCGTGACGGCGCAGTCGACGACGCCGTTGTTCAGCGCCGGCACCACTTCGGCGAAGGCCATCGACACGGCCGTACCGCCGACGCCACCCAGGAAGTCGCGCATGGTGTTGTTGAAGACTCGGATCTTCTTGCCCTTGAAGCCGTCCAGCCCACCGATCACATCGCGGCACCAGAAGACTTGGGGCGTGTTGCCGCCGAAGGCCAGGAACTTGGCGTTCCAGTTCTTCTGCATCTGGCGGTCGATCACCGCGCGATAGGCGTTGCAGGCCGCGCGGGCCTTGTCGGGATCGAGCGTCAAGCCGGCGAGATCGCAGGCCTCGAAGCGCGGATCGTCACCGGCCATCTTGGAGATGTCCATGGCGGCGAAGTCCATCACGCCAAGCTTCAGCAGGCGCAACATGGTCTTGTCGTCGATCCCCATCTGGTCGAGCGGCGTGATGTCGGCTGTGATGGCGCCTTTGGACGCTTCAGGAATGGTCTTGCGCCAGAACGGCAGCTCGTCGTGGATCGACACCGGCGTCGGGCTGTTCAAACCGATCACCTTGAACTGGCTCTTCGGCAAATCCTGAGCGGCGACGCTCGACGCGAGCACGACCGCCAGGATCGTTCCTACAGCTATGCGGTTCAACATGAGCGACCCCCTTTTCTTCCCCATCGCCGGGCAGAATGCCCGCAAAATGCACACCAGGAAAAACTGCGCTCAACTCGGTAACCACTCGGCCGAACGCGGAACTCGACACGCCGACCTCGACCCTCGACCCTCGACCCTCGACCAAGCCAACAAGATCGTCGACGTGCCATTTGCGCAAGCCCGGGCCATAAAGATCAAGCCCCGTGCCGTCGCCGTGCTCGATCAGGCGGGCCACCTGGCCTCCCTGCAGCGCGAGGACGGCGCCGGCATTTTCCGCTGTGACGTGACGGTTGGCAAGACGTGGGCGTCGGTCGGCACGGCTGTCGCGAGCCGCGCTTTGCTGCAGTGCGCCAAGGCGAAGCCGCAGCTCTTCGGCGCCCCGAGCGCAACGACCCAGGGTAGGTTCCTGCCGCAAACCGGCGCCGTGGTGATCGAGGTCCGAGGCGGCGACCTGTTGAGTGTAGCGCGCTCCGAGCCAACGACTTCGTCGGAGAGTAGTTTCCTACTCCTCCGGTTCGGTCGTAAATTCGAGGGGGTGCCCCGCCTGGCGGCCAGCCCGGGTCCCTTCGCTCGCCTTGCTTTCGGCGATGTCGCGGGTGTAGGCGGCAACGACGCAGGCGCCGCGCCGATGCGCCGTCATCATCACGCGATAGGCCTGATCCTCACTCATGTGAAAAACCATCATCAGCACGCCGACCACGAATTCACGCGGCGTGTAGTCGTCGTTGATCAGGATCACCTTATGGAGTCGCGGTTGCTCGACCTTCGGCTTGGCGATGGTATCGGGCTTGACGTCGATATCGCTCATCGGCCGTCTCCTGCGCGCGTTGGCAGCGGTCTATAGATTGGCTGATCCGCAATGCATTGCAACGGCGGCTGACCTCTCACCGCCCTGGAAGGCACAAGCCTTGCCTGTCACATTGGCCGCATGATCACCGATCTGGAACATCGCGTCTTCGAGCAAGTCGGTGTCGTGAAGGCCATTTATCGCTACCCCGTCAAGTCGATGGGTGGTGAGAGACTCGGATCGGCGGCTCTGCGCTCGTCGGGGATCGACGGCGATCGCCAGTACGCTTTTCGCCGGCAGAACGACGCTTCTCGTTTTCCGTGGTTCACCGGGCGAGACCTTCCGCCCCTCGTGACCTACTCCGCACGTCTCCTCGACACTGACAACCCGCGACAAGCCGCGGCGCGCGTCAGCGGTCCGGACGGCGAGTGGACCATCGATGATGTGGAGTTGCGCTATCGCCTGAGCGATGCGTCGGGGGAGCCACTTCAGCTGCTCCGCGTCGAGCGCGGCGCCTTCGACAACTTGCCGGTTTCGGTGCTGTCGACGGCAACACTGGGCATGATCGAAGCCCGGCACGGGCGGCGTCTCGACGAGCGACGCTTTCGCGCCAACATCGTCATCGAAAGTACGGTTGGTGGCGACGCGGGCCGCGAGACGAATTGGGTCGGCGGCATTCTCACGCTCGGCGACCGGCCGCACGCC
>VGCQ01000279.1 GCA_016870055.1 Alphaproteobacteria bacterium
CGGCCCGCCTGGGCTTCTTCGAGCAATTTGACCAACGCTGCCATGGCTGCCGGTGCGTCGACCGCCTTGCCGTCGGCGCCGATTTGGTAGGGCAGGACACGCAACAACCGGACATCGAACGGCAGATGCCCTTGGTCGGCCGCCGCCATCAGCACCGTGGCGCGCGGCTTGGCGGCGTGACGCACGCCCAGCTCGTAGAACACGTTGGCGTTGGCGGTCGTGAGGTCGGCGATCGCGAAATCGCACAGCACCAGCCGCTCGAACATCGGCTTGTGGATGATGCTGCCGACCGTCTCTTCGTCGGCGCGGATCGCTTCGAGGCCGACCTGGTCGATCGCGGGTGCGATCACATCCTTGTAGATGGCGTCGAAGTCGATGACCTGGGCACCCAGGCCCGGCTTCCTGCCGAACGGCATCAGGACGAAGCAAAGAGGCTTTTGCGACATGGCTATCTACACCGGCATCGTTCGCCTTTGGTGGGCGCGCCCCACACGAGCCGTCTCGGGATTGTGGCCGGCGATCACCCGCACACCCTCGTCGAGGCTCTTGGCGATGGTCTGCGGCGTCTGGCCTTCGAGGAAAGCGAGCCTGTTCCATTTGCAGGCGGCGAACACGCGCGCCCGGGCACTCTCCATGGCCGGCGGATAGGGACGACGTTGCAGGCTGGTGTAGCCCAGCGCTAGGCCGAGATCGCCGGGGCCCAACTCGGCAAACCCCAATCCAGGCACTGCTAAGATCTCTTCGCAACTTTCCACGCCGGCCGGACTTTCGATCTTTACACCGAGCAACAACTCGCCCTGCGGATCGAGCGGCCAAGGCTCACAACGGGCAAAATACTCTTGCTGATCAATGCCCCAGACCGGAGCAGCGGTGGGCTCCGACCCTCGTCCGCGGCTGCCGATCCCGATCTTGTCGCTGCCAGCTTTGTGATGCGGGAAGCGGCAGGCGCGGACGAACTCGCGCACGGCGTCGGCGGTCTCCGCTTGGCAGAGCAAGATGCCGTGCACGCCGCGCCCCAGGATCTGGCGGAACTGCCAAGCATTGTAGGCGACGGACGGTCCGTCGATGCCGTTGACCGGTGCCTCGACGATCACCGTCGGCGTGCGATGTCCGGAAGTGGTCGGACCGCCATCGACCAAACCGCGCATGTACTCGGCAAGGCCCGTCATGTCGAAGGCGCCGTGCTCCATGCCGACATTGATGTAGTCGGCCCAGGTCTTGGCGTCCTGCCGCCCCTGCTCATAGGTGAGCAGGTGGCCGGTATGGGGGCCGTCGTAGTAGATCGCCTGGCCGGTCTCCAACAGTTCGATAGCGCGGTTGATGCGTTTGGCCATGGCGGTTTCCTGCTATTTTCCGGACCGAGCATAGCCCTACAGTAGGGGCAACGGGAGGAAACCATGACCAGGATCGGCCGTCGCGGCACGCTTGCCGGCCTTGCTGCGTTGCCAATGGCGGGCGGCGCCTTGGCGCAAGCCAACTACCCCGACAGGCCCATTCGCATGGTGATCGCCTTCGCACCCGGCGGGCCGACCGACATTCTCGCCCGCCTGCTGGCGCCGCGGCTCGCCGAGCTCCTGGGCCAACAGCTGATCGTCGAGAACAAGCCGGGCGCCACCGGCAATATCGGCACCGCCCTGGTCGCCGACGCCAAACCCGATGGCTACACCATCCTGTTCAGCGCCTCGACTATGGCCATGGCGCCGGCGCTCTACGGCAAGCAGGTCGGCTACGATCCGGTGAACGGCTTCGAGGGCATCGCCTATGTCGCGAGCGTGCCTTTGATCGTGGTGGTGCCGGCAAGCGGCGCCAAGACGGTCGGCGAGCTGGCCGACATGCTGCGCAAGGAGAAGGGCAAATACTCTTATCCGTCGTCGGGCAACGGCGGCATGATCCATCTGGCCGGTTACCTGTTCGTCGAGAAGGTCGGCGGCGAGGCATTGCATGTGCCCTATCGCGGCTCGGCCCCCGGCATGGGACCTGATCGCCGGCCGTCACGCCTTCCAGATGGACACTCTCGGCACCAGCAAAGGCTTCATCGAGGGTGGCAAGGTGCGCGTGCTGGCGGTCGCCGCCGACAAGCGCCTGCCGCAACTGCCCGACGTGCCGACCGTCAAGGAGGCGCTGGGCTTTCCGTTCTCGATCAACACCTGGTACGCCGTCTACGCGCCAGCCGGCACGCCGCGGCCGATCATCGACAAGCTCAATGCCGCCTTCAATACCGTGCTGAAGCAGCCCGAGGTCGTGAAGTGGGCCGACGAGCGGGCGATCGACCTCATCAACGACTCGACACCCGCTTCGGCCAAGAAATTCTATGACGAACAGATGGCGTTCTGGGATCCCATCATCAAGGCGTCGGGCGCCAAGCCCGAGTAGGAGCAGAAAGCGATGATCACGTTCTACTACAACCTCGCCCCCAATCCGACCAAGGTCGCACTCTGCCTGGAGGAGATGGCGCTGAAGTACCAGCTCGTGCCGATCGATACGCGCAAGGGCGACCAGCACAAGCCCGAGTTCCTGGCGCTCAATCCCAACGCCAAGGTCCCGGCGATCGTCGACGACGGTGTCACGGTCTTCGACAGCAATGCGATCTTGCTCTATCTCGCCGAGAAGACCGGCCAGTTCCTGCCCGGCACCTCGCTCAAGGCGCGTGGCGAGATGCTGTCATGGTTGATGTTCGTCGCTTCCGGTATCGGGCCGTACTCGGGCCAGGCGGTGCACTTCCGCAACGTCGCGCCGGAGCCCAAGGAGTACGCCGTCAACCGCTATACCTTCGAGGCGCAGCGCCACTGGGGTATCCTCGAAGCGCGGCTCGGCAAGCAGCGCTACATGTGCGGCGACAGCTACACAATCGTCGATATGGCGGTGTGGGGCTGGTCGCGACTCCTGCCCGTCGTGCTGGGCCAGGAGGCGGCACAGAAACTGCCCAACCTGCAGCGCCACCTCGCCGAGATCAGTGCCCGGCCGGCCGCGATCCGGGCACTCGCGCTGAAGGACAAGCATGCCTTCAAGACCGAGATGGACGAGGCGGCGCGGCTTGCCATGTTCCCGCACCTTGCCAAGAAGGTCGCCTGAGCGGCGTGCCGCCAGCGATGGCTTTACCTCTGTGAGCCGGGCGCGGTACTTTCGCCGCCCCGAAAGGAGCCCCCGATGGATCTGACGTTCGGCAAGGAAGAAGTGGCCTTCCAGCAGGAAGTGCGTGGCTGGCTGAAGGACAATCTGACGCCCGAGATCGTGGGCGAGCTGAAGGTCGCGCGGAATGCCTATCTGCCCAAGGAACGGCTGATCGACTGGCAGAAGCGGCTGGCCAAGAAGGGCTGGCTGTGCACGGGCTGGCCCAAGGAGTTCGGCGGGCCGGGCTTCACGACCAACCAGAAGTATATTTTCGAGATGGAGATGGCGCGGGCCGGGGCGCCCGGCACCTCGCCGTTCGGCCCCAAGATGTGCGCCCCGGTCATCATGAAGTACGGCTCGGACGACCAGAAGCGGCGTCACCTGCCGCCGATGCTGAACTCCGACCTGATCTGGTGCCAGGGCTATTCCGAGCCGGGCTCGGGCTCCGACCTCGCCAGCTTGCGCACCAAGGCGGTGCGGCAAGGCGACCACTACATCGTCAACGGCCAGAAGACCTGGACGACGCTCGCCCAGACCGCCGACTGGATCTTCTGCCTGGTGCGCACCTCCAACGAGGGCAAGCCGCAGGAAGGCATCTCCTTCCTGCTGATCGACATGAAGACGCCGGGCATCTCGGTCGAGCCCATCATCACCGCCGACGGCAATCGCGCCGGCACCCAGGAGGTGAACTCGGTATTCTTTACCGACGTCAAGGTGCCGGTCGAGAACCGGGTCGGCGAGGAGAACAAGGGCTGGACCTACGCCAAGTACCTGCTCGAATTCGAGCGCGGCGGCAATCCCTACAGCCCGCGCCTGCGGTCGGGCTTCGAAAAGCTGAAGCGGCTGGCACACTCGATGCCCGAGGGCGAGGATTCGCTGCTGGCCGACGCGGCCTGGCGCGAGAAGCTCGCGCGCATGGACATCGAGATCTCGGGCCTCGAGATGTTCGAGCAGGAATTCTATTCCAAGCTCGCCTCGGGCCAGAACCCCGGCCCGATGTCGTCGATGATCAAGCTGCGCGGCACCGAGGTCATGCAGCAGGTTCAGGAGTTCGCCGTCGAAGCCGCCGGCTACTACTCGATCCCGTTCCCCGAGCAGCGTGCCTGGAACGCCAATGTCGAGCCGATCGGCCCCGAGGGTGTCGACGTGCTGGCGCCGCGCTATTTCAACGGCCGCAAGATGACGATCTATGGCGGCTCGTCGGAAGTGCAGCGCGGGATCATGTCGAAAGTGATGTTGGGACTTTAGCGGCCCGTCGGCCCGACCGGGGCGGCGCGGAGGGAAGGCGCCTTGTCTCCGCTACGCGCCTTCGGCGCTTCGGTCGAGACGACGGCAGGAGCAGCAGAATGGACCTGGCCTTCAACGCCGAAGAACTCGCCTTCCAGAAGGAAGTGCGCGACTGGATCGCGGCCAGCCTGCCGCCCGAGGTCGCCGAGGAGAGCCGACGCAGCCGCTCCAGCCACGTTTCCATGGAGCGGCTGCTGCAGTGGCAGAAGAAGCTCGCCGGCAAGGGTTGGCTCTGCCCGAACTGGCCGCAGGAGTACGGTGGGCCGGGCTGGACCTCGACCCAGAAGTTCATCTTCGAGATGGAGATGGCGCGCGCCGACTCGCCCTATCTCTCCTCGTTCAGCATCAAGATGGTAGCGCCGGTGCTGATGAAGTACGGCAGCGATCGGCAGAAGAAACGCTTCCTGCCCAAGATCGCTGCCGCCGAGGAACTGTGGTGTCAGGGCTACTCCGAGCCGGGCTCGGGCTCCGATCTCGCAAGCCTGCGCACCAAAGCGGTGCGGCAAGGTGATCACTACATCGTCAACGGCCAGAAGATCTGGACCACCAACGCGCACTTTGCCGACTGGATTTTCTGCCTGGTGCGGACGTCCAGCGAAGGCAAGCCGCAGGAGGGCATCTCCTTCCTGCTGATCGACATGAAGTCGCCGGGCATCCGCATCGATCCGATCTATCTCGTGGACGGCACGCGCACACCCATGCGTCACGAGGTCAACCAGGTGTTCTTCACCGACGTGAAAGTGCCGATCGAGAACCTGGTAGGGCAGGAGAACAAGGGCTGGACCTATGCCAAGTACCTGCTCGAGTTCGAGCGCGGCGGCCAGGCGCACGGCCCGCGTCTGCGCAAGGCGTTCCGCCATCTGCAGACCTTGTCGCGCAGCCAGATCGATGGCGGCGAGCCCCTGGCGTTCGATCCCAAGTGGCGGGAGAAGATGGCGGCGCTGGAGATGGAGATCGACGCCGTCGAGATGAACGAGCTGATGTTCTACTCCAGCCTCAAGACCGGTGACGCGCCGGGCAACATGGCCTCGATCGTCAAGATGCGCGGTACCGAGGTCGGCCAGAAGGTGACCGAACTCGCCGTCGAGGCGGTCGGCTGGTACGGCGCACCGTTCACCGAACTGCGCAACTACGACAGCAACGTCGTGCCGGTGGGCGGCGAATATGTCGATGACGTGGCGCCGCGCTATTTCAACAACCGCAAGACCACCATCTATGGCGGCTCGTCCGAGGTGCAGCGCAACGTGCTGGCCAAGGCGATGCTGGGTCTGTGACGCGGCACCGGCTTTACAATTTGTAACCTCAGATTGTGGAAAGTAGCCGCAATCTACCCTCATTGTCGATTTGTCGGTTGATGTTGCCGACGGTTGAAGCGAGGAGGTTCCAATGAAGCGCTATGTCGGTGCTATCGCGGCGGTGATGCTGCTCGCGTCGTTGCAAGCGCAGGCGGAAGTTTGCCGGTCGTACGGCAACGCCACCTACTGCAGCAATAGGCTGAACAGCCAGACCTATGGCAATACGACCTACTACAACAATGGCGTGACGCGTCAGGACGACGGCGGCAGCTCGTACTACTCGAACGGCCTCAGCAGCCAGACCTACGGCAACACGACCTACTACAACAACGGCGTCGTCCGGCAGACCTATGGCAATCACGACTACTTCAACAACGGTCGCGTTTGCTCGACTTACGGCAATGCGCGCTACTGCAATTGACCGGGCAGAATCGCCGGTCGGGACGTTGCGCCCGGCTGCACGACCGTTTTAGATCGGCCGACAGTCGAGGAGAGGCAATGTGGATTACCGGCGTCTTGGCCGCAGCGGGCTGAAAGTTTCTGAGATCTGTCTTGGTACCATGACCTTCGGCAACGGCGCCGACGAGGCCGAGGCGGCACGGATGGTCCACGCCGCCTTCGATGCCGGCGTGAACTTCTTCGATACGGCCGACGCCTATGTCGGGGGCGTGTCGGAGACCATGCTGGGCAAGGCGCTCAAGGGCCGACGCTCGGACGCCGTGGTTGCTTCGAAGGTCTTCAACCCGATGGGCGGGCGGCCCAACGATTCAGGCGTGTCGCGGCTGCACATCATGCAGGCGGTCGAGGCGAGCCTGCGCCGGCTGCAGACCGACTATATCGACGTCTATTACATCCACCATGTCGACATCCAGACGCCGCTCGAGGAGATGCTGCGCGCCT
>VGCQ01000280.1 GCA_016870055.1 Alphaproteobacteria bacterium
CCGCACGCGCAACGCGCCCGCCGCTTCCTCGAGCCGGCAGTTCATGAAGTTCATTGCCGGCGAGCCGATGAAGCCCGCGACGAAGCGCGTCTGCGGGTTGTGATAGAGCTCCTGCGGCGCACCGACCTGTTCGATCACGCCGTGGTTCATCACCACCACGCGGTCGGCGAGCGTCATCGCCTCGACCTGATCGTGGGTGACGTAGACGGTCGTGGTCGGCACCATCTGGTGCACCTTCTTGATCTCGGTGCGCATCTGCACGCGCAGCTTGGCGTCGAGGTTGGACAGCGGCTCGTCGAACAGGAAGACCTTGGGATTGCGCACGATGGCGCGGCCCATGGCGACGCGCTGGCGCTGGCCGCCGGACAAAGCCTTCGGCTTGCGGTCGAGCAGCGTCTCGATGTCGAGCATCCTGGCCGCGTCGTCGACCCGGCGCCTGATCTCGTCCTTGGGAAATTTGCGCAACTTGAGCCCGAACGCCATGTTCTCGAACACGCTCATGTGCGGATAGAGCGCGTAGTTCTGGAACACCATGGCGATGTCGCGGTCGCGCGGCGGAACGTCGTTCACAACGTCGCCACCGATCCAGATTTCGCCCGACGTTACCTCCTCCAGCCCCGCGATCATGCGAAGCGTGGTCGACTTGCCGCAACCCGACGGACCGACCAGCACAACGAATTCGTGGTCGTTGATCTCGAGATCGATTCCCTTGACCGCCTGCACGTCGCCTTCGAACGACTTCACGATCTTACGCAGAGAAACTTCCGACATGCCGGTCTATCCCTTGGTTGCGCCGGAGGTCAGCCCTGCGACGTAGTAGTCCATCAGGAACGTGTAGATGATGATCGGTGGTGCCGCGCCGATGACGCAGGCGGCCATGATGGTGCCCCAGGCGAACACATCGCCGCGGATCAACTCGCGCACGATGCCGACCGTCAGCACCGCCTGGTCGGCGCTGTAAAGGTAAGCGAGAGGATAGAGGAACGCGCCCCAGCCCACGGTGAACGCGAAGATCGTGGCCGCGATGATTCCGGGCATCGCCACCGGAATGAAGATCTTCAGCAGGATTTGCGGATAGTTGGCGCCATCGATCAGCGCTGCCTCGTCGAGCTCCTTCGGGATCGAGCTGAAATAGCCGATCATGATCCAGGTGCAGAACGGCACGGCGAGCGTCGGGAACAGCAGCACCAGAACCCACGTGTTGTTGATCAGTCCGAGGTTGCCGACGAGTTGGAACAGCGGAATGAACAGGAGTGACGGCGGCACCAGGTAGGTCAGGAACACGCCGGTCGAGATCACCTGGCTGCCCTTGAAGCCCATGCGTGACAGGCTGAAGGCCGCCAGGATGGCGATCGTCATGCTGATAATCACCTCCAAGCCGGTGACCCAGGCCGAGTTCAGGAAATAACGCTGAAACTGATCATTGGTGATCAGGTATACGAAGTTGTCGAGGGTCGGGCTCTGGGCGATCCACGGATTGCCCTTCTGCGCCGAGATCTCCGCCGACGACTTCAAGCTCGTCATGATCATGTAGAACGGCGGGATCAGGAAGATCACAACGAAGACACAGAGCGCCAGGTAGGTGCCGCGCATCGTCCAGCGGCGCTGCCGCTCGAGGCTGCCGACCTTTGGTTTCTTCGCCGAAGCGCCGGCGGCTGCGGTGACGGCGGTCACGTCGAGACCTCCTTGCTGCGCTTCAGCACATCACGCAGCACGAAGAAGGCGAGTGCGGCCAGGATCGGGAACATGAACAGGCTGACCGAGGCGCCGCGCGGAATATTGCCCGACTCGATGCCGACGTTGAAGGCGAATGTCGCGAAGAGGTGCGTGCTGTTCTGCGGGCCGCCGTTGGTCAGGATGCGGACGATGTCGAAGTCGGCGAAGGTGACGATCAGGCTGTAGAGCACAGTGATCAGGACGATGTTCCGCATCATCGGCAGCGTGATGTAGATCAGCTTCTGCCACGCCGTGGCGCCATCGATGGCAGCGGCCTCGTAGAGCTGCTCAGGCACCGATTTCAGCGCCGCGAGGTACATGATCATGAAGAACGGCGCACCGAACCAGACGTTGACGGCGATCACCGAGATGCGCGCATTCCAGGTCGTGCCGAGGAACGGGATCGAATCGAGGCCGAGCCAGTTCAGTGTCCAGTTGAAGGCCGAGTAGGACGGGTCGAACAGCCACCACCAGGTGAGCGTCGACAGCGCAAGCGGAATGACCCACGGCACCAGCAGCAGGCCTCGCCAGATGCGCTGGTTCTTGCCACGGATATTGTGCATCAGGTGCGCCAGGATGAAGCCGACCAGCGCCTTCATGATGACCGCGGTGATCGCGAACAGGCACGACTGGAAGACCACCATGCCGAACGAGTGCCAGCCGCGGTCGAGCAGGAAGGCGAAATTGTCGAGGCCGACGAACTTCGTCATCTTGCGGTCGAGCATGCTGAGGAACATGGCGTAGAAGGTCGGATAGACCTTCAAGCCGACGATCAGCAGGATCAGCGGAGCGCACAGCAACAGCGCGATGGAGGAGCGCCGACGCGCCAGCCTCTTCAGGCTGCCGACGCGGCGTGGCGCCGGCGTGGTCGCCGGGCCGGACCCGATCATCATTGCGCTGTTGGCCATTCAAGTTTCCTCGATCACGGGCGCAGAAAGGGCATCCGACCGACCGGGTAGACGCCACGGCCGGTCGGACGTCGGTTGCGGGTCAGACGAAGGCCTGGAGCTCCTTCTCGCCCCAGGCGATGACCTGCTCAATCGACTCGCCCGCCTTCAGCTTGGCGAGCATGGTCGGCGCCGTGCCGCGGTTGTAGATCTGGACTGCGATCTCCGGCGGGGCCGGCATGTGCGCCAGATGCGAGACGGCGTTGTGCTGCTTGCGCACCGGATAGTGGTAGAGACTGCC
Organism: Alphaproteobacteria bacterium; assembly: GCA_016870055.1. Lineage (GTDB taxonomy): Bacteria > Pseudomonadota > Alphaproteobacteria > Reyranellales > Reyranellaceae > Reyranella. Next base: position 2,905 of record VGCQ01000280.1, read on the forward strand.
CTCCGGCGGGCCGATCTTGTCCCATACCTTCGACTGGGACATCTTTTCGTACGGCGGCAGGTCGTAGCCCATCACCGCGGTCGAGCGCGCGTCGACGTTCGCGGGCTGCATCAGGAACTCGATGAGGGCCTTGGCCTGCTTTTTGTTCTGCGCGAACTGCCAGATCGCCCAGAAGTTCATGCTGTGCGGCACGAAGCGGCCCTTCGGGCCCGACGGCACCGGGAAGTGCCAGGTGTCGGCGGCGACGGCCGGTGCATCGCGCACCGCCACGGCCCAGGCCGACGGCGGATTGTAGATGAACGCCGAGTTGCCGGCGATCAGCGCGCGGTTGTTCGACGAGTCGTCCCAGCTCTGCGCGTCGGCCGGCAGGAACTTCACCAGCTTCTGGCAGTACTCGAGGGCTTGGCGAACCTCCGCCGACTTGATCTTGATGGCGCCCTTGGCGTCGACCAGTTCGGCGCCGAACGAGGCGAAGATCGACCCTGCCGTGTCGACGTTGTCCGCCGTCGTGCCGAGGCCGATGCCGAACGGCTTGCCGGCCTTGAAGCAGGCTTCGGCGGCCGCGAGCATGGCTTCGTTGGTCCATGCCTTAGCTTCCGGGGTCTCCGCGCCATCCGCCGCAGGATACATCTTCACGACGTCGATGCCGGCGAACTGCTTCATCATGCTGATGCGCGCGGCCGGGCCCTTGTTCTGGGTGCCCCAGCTTGAGGGCACGGCGACCCACTTGCCCTTACTCTTGCCGAGATAGTTGGACACCGCGTTGGCGGCGCCGAAATTCGAGGTCAGCTGGCCGACCACATCATCGACGTTCTCGAGCTTGTCGGCGTGATCCTGGACGTTCCAGTTGCCGATGGTGATGATGTCGTGGCCGCGACGCGCCTGGGCTTCGGCGTTAATCGTCAGCAGGGTCTGACGGCCCTGGGAAGTGATAAAGTCGGCCTTCACCTCGATCTTGTGTTTCTCTTGGAAGGCCGCGACCTGCTTACGCATCTCGACATTGCCTGCGGGTACCCAATGATCCCAGAAGAAGACCGAGACCTGGCCCGCGGCGAAGGCGCCACGAACGAACGGCGCGGCCACGAGTGCCGAAGACGCGACGGCCGTGGTCGCGATAAAACGACGGCGCGATACTTTCCTAGAAGCCATGTGTTTTCCTCCTGATCCCCGGGGTCCGACTCTTATCGGGAGCCTTGACTGGAATGCTAGGCACAACCCGCGATGCTAGCAATGTGTTTTCCGGTATGGAGCATCGCGCTGCGCGGTTTGACAGCGCCCTGCGAGCCCCGGATGCTCACGTCCACGACGCGCAGCGGGAGGTTCTTTCGTGCGGCAAAACACTGTGGAATCGGCCCAGCAAGCGCAGCGCATTCCTGCGGTCAACGCATGGCTCGCCGCGGTAGCCCCCTCGCCGATCGGCGAGACCAAGCGCTGGGTGCTCGGCCGAACTTTTCCGCCCGACCGGCCGCTGATCGATCTCAGCCAGGCGGTGCCGGGCTATCCGCCAGCACTCGACCTGCGCAGGCACCTCGGCGAGTTGCTGCTTGACCCGACGATGCATGGCTACACGCCGATCCTCGGCCTACCGACACTGCGTGAAAGCTACGCTGCCCACCTGTCCGCGTTCTACGGTGCGCCCGTCACCGCCGCCGAAGTCGGCATCACGTCGGGCTGCAACCAGGCCTTCTGTCTCGCGCTGATGAGCCTGGCTAAGGCAGGCGACCAGGTGATCCTGCCGCGCCCGCATTATTTCAATCACGACATGTGGATGCGCATGCAGGGGATCGAGCCGGTGTCGCTCGACTTCCGTCCCGGCTCGGGCGCGGTACCCAACGTCGAAGATGCCGCCAAGCTGATCGGCGCCCGAACGCGCGCCATCGTTCTCATCTCGCCCAACAATCCGACCGGCGCGGTCTATCCACGCGCTACCATCCATGCCTTCTACGAACTGGCCCGGCACCACGGCATCGCCCTGATCCTGGACGAGACCTACAAGGACTTCCTGCCCGAGGGCGAGCGGCCGCACGAGCTGCTCAGCGATCCTGGTTGGCGCGGCACGCTGGTGCATCTCTACAGCTTCTCCAAGGTTTTCGCGCTCACGGGCTACCGCGTCGGCGGCATCACGGCGGGAGCAGCGCTCATCGCCGAAGTCGAGAAGGCGATGGACTGCGTCTCGATCTGCCCGCCGCGTCTCGGCCAGGAGGCGGCGCTGTACGGCCTGAAAAACCTGCTGCCCTGGGCACGCCACAACACCGAAGGGCTCAAGGCGCGCGCCGACCTTCTGGGCAGCGGTCTCAAACGCTCCAACCGCTGGCGGCTGGTCAGCATCGGCGCGTACTTCGCCTACGTCGAGCACCCCTTCGCCGGCGAGCGCTCGACGACCGTGTCCAAACGCCTGGCTGACGAGGAGAACCTGCTCACCATTCCCGGCGACATGTTCGGCGCGGGCCAGGAACGCTTCGTCCGACTGGCCTTCGCCAACGTCGCGGACGACAAGATTTCGGCCGTGTTGGAGCGGTTGGAGCGATTTGGCGCCTGACGGTCGGTCAGATGCGAAAACGCCTCAGCCGCAGCGCGTTGGCGATGACGCTGACCGAGCTCAAGGCCATCGCTGCAGCGGCGACAATCGGAGACAGCACAACACCGAACAACGGATAGAGCACACCGGCTGCGATCGGCACGCCGGCCGAATTGTAGACGAACGCCAGGAACAGGTTCTGCCGGATGTTGCGCATCGTCGCTTCCGACAGCCGTCGCGCCCGCACGATGCCCCTGAGATCGCCCTTGAGCAGCGTCACGCCGGCACTCTCGATCGCCACATCGGTGCCCGACCCCATCGCGATGCCGACATCGGCCGCGGCCAGCGCCGGGGCATCGTTGACGCCGTCGCCTGCCATGGCGACGACCCGGCCCTCGCGCCGCAACCGTTCGACGACCGCGCTTTTTTGATCGGGCAGCACCTCGGCTTCGATCTCGGTGATGCCGAGTTGCCGCGCTACCGCCTCGGCGGTGGTGCGATTGTCGCCGGTCAGCATCACCACTCGGATCTTTTCACGCGCCAGCGCCTGCAGCGCCTCAGGCGTCGACGCCTTGACCGGATCGGCGATCGCCAACACTGCGGCAGGCTTGCCGTCGACGGAGAGGAAGACCGCCGTGGCGCCATCCTGGCGCAGCCGCTCGGCCCCGACGGCGAGCGGCCCGAGGTCGATGCCGGCTTCGGCGAGAAACCGCGCGTTGCCGAGCATCAGCCGGCGGCCATCGGCGATACCGGTCACGCCTTTGCCTGTCGGCGAATTGAAATCGGCCACCGCGGGGACTGCGAGCTTCCGCTCGACAGCGGCCGCGACGATCGCTTGCGCCAGCGGATGTTCGCTCGATCGTTCGACCGCCGCTGCCAATCGAAGCGCCTCCACCTCGGCAAAGCCCGCGGCCGGCACAACGGCCACCAGCTTCGGCTTGCCTTCGGTCAGCGTCCCTGTCTTGTCGACCACGAGCGTGTCGACGCGCTCCAGGCGTTCCAGCGCCTCAGCGCTCTTGATCAGCACGCCGGCCTGCGCCCCACGGCCGACACCGACCATGATCGACATCGGCGTGGCGAGTCCCAGGGCACAGGGGCAGGCGATGATCAGCACCGTGACGGCTGCCACCAGC
>VGCQ01000281.1 GCA_016870055.1 Alphaproteobacteria bacterium
GACCGGCCATGGATGCGATAGATGAAGCGGGCGGCGTAGCCCGCCACGTCGGTCGGCGGGGTGAGGCCACGCAGCTCATCGATCAGCGCATCGCTCAGCTCGTAGTCGGCATCCATCGACAGCACCCACTCGCTTTGCACCAGCGACAGGCCGAAATTGCACTGCTCGGCAAAGCTGTCGAAGCGGCGATGATGGACGGCGATGCGCGGGTCGCGTGCCAGCACCTGCAGGGTGCCGTCGGTGCTGCCGCTGTCGACCACCACGATGCGCCGCGCCCAGCCGAGCTTGGCCAGCGTGCGCTCGATGTTCTGAATCTCGTTGAACGTGATCAGCAGCGGCGTCGTGGCATCGGCGAGTGGACTAGCGGCCATGCTGCGCCATCACCCGCGTGCGATGCTGCGACATCCAGCGCCAGGCATGATCGATGATGTCGGCGAGCTCTGAATGGTGCGGCCGCCACTGCAGGGCACGCCCGGCCAGCGAAGGGTCGGCAACGAGCACCGGTGGATCGCCGGCGCGCCGTGCGTCGGCCCGTGCGGCGATCGGCCGGCCGGTGACGCGCCGTGCACAGGCGATCACCTCGTTGATGCTGGCGCCCTTGCCGGTGCCGAGGTTGTACGCGGTGAACTGGCCCGGCCGGCATGCCGCCAGCGCCGCGACATGCGCGGTGGCAAGGTCGCTGACATGGACATAATCGCGGATGCAGGTCCCGTCGGGCGTGTCGTAGTCGGTGCCGAAGACCGCGATGTCGGGCCGCCGTCCGGCGGCCGCCTGCAACACCAGGGGAATGAGATGCGGCTCGGGATCGTGCTCCTCGCCCAACTCGCCCGCCGGGTCGGCGCCCGCCGCATTGAAGTAGCGTAGCACCACGGCGCCGATCCGGTGCGCGACGCAGGCGTCGCGCAGGATCTGCTCGGCCATCAGCTTGGATCGGCCGTACGGGTTGATCGGCTGCTGCGCCATGCTCTCGACGATCGGCACCCGCTCCGGCACGCCATAGGTGGCGCAGCTCGAGGAGAACACGATAGAGCCGACATGGTGCGCCCGCATGGCCTCGATCAGGGTGATCATGCCGGCGACATTGCTGCGATAGTAGGCGGTCGGCTCCCCGGTCGATTCGCCGACATAGGCCATGGCGGCGAAATTGACGACGACCTCGGGCCGGTGTCGGCGCATCACCGCACCGAGCGTCGCGGCGTCGTTGAGATCGCCCTGCTCGAGCGGCCCCCACTTCACGGCCCAGGCATGTCCGGTGCGCAGATTGTCGTAGACGATCGGCAGGTGGCCGGCCGCGGCAAGGGCCTTGCATGTGTGCGAGCCGATATAGCCAGCACCGCCCGCAACCAAGACCCGCACCCGCTTCTCCATCGATGGCCGACGCCGCACTGTACATCAATCGCTGCGAGCCGTCTGCCGCGGCCTCATACGAGCTTCAGCGGCAGGCTGCGCAGGCGCTTGCCGGTGGCGGCGAACACGGCATTTGCGACGGCCGGCGCGATCGGTGGCGTGCCGGGCTCGCCGATGCCGCCGACAATGGCAGAGCCGCTGTCGACCAGGTGCACGTCGATCGCCGGCGCGTCAGCGAGGCGGACGGCGTCGTAGTCGGTGAAGTTCGACTGCTCGACCGCACCATCCGCCAGGGTGATCTCGCCATAAAGGGCGGCCGAGAGCCCATAGACGATGCCGCTTTCCATCTGGGCGCGCACGATCGCCGGGTTGACCACCGGCCCGCAATCGACGGCGCAGGTGACGCGTTTGACCTGGAGCGCGTTGTTCGCCACGGCGACCTCGGCGACCTGAGCCACGATCGAACCGAACGAGGCGCGCAGCGCCACGCCGCGGCCCGAGCCAGATGGCAGCGGCCGACCCCAGCCCGATTCGCGCATCACCGTCTCCAGCACCTTGAGATGCCGTGGCTTGCCCGCCAGCAACGCGCGCCGGAAAGCCACTGCGTCCTGCTTGAGCGCATGGGCCAGTTCGTCGACGAAGCTCTCGTCGAAGAAGGCGGTATGTGAATGACCAACCGACCGCCAGAAGCCCACCGGCACCGCCCCTTCGGCCACGATCGCATCGAGCCGGTAGTAGGGAAAGTCATAGGGTGGATTCTCGACGGCATTGCCTTCGGGCTTGCCTTGCGTCGGCAATCCGATGGTGCGCGCGGGGAACTGGTCGGTCGGCGACTGCGCCACCTGCCGCTTGGCTACGCTGACGAGCTTGGGCGCCACGCCAGACGTATCGAGCTCGGCGCGCCAACGGGCGAGCGCCATCGGGCGGTAGTAGTCGTGGCGAATGTCCTCCTCGCGCGACCACAGTACCTGGACCGGGCGACCCGGCATGGCGAGCGCACATGTCACCGCCTGGCGTACCAGATCGACCTCGGCGCGCCGCCCGAAACCGCCACCCAGGAAAGTCGTATGCACCGTGACGTCCGCTTGCGCCACATCCGCCGTCTTGGCCGCGATCAGGCGCATCAAGGTCGGCGACTGGTTGGGCATCCAGATCTCGACGGTTTTCCCACCGTCCCGCTCGGCGACCAAGGCGGTGCAGTTCATCGGCTCCATCGTGGTGTGAGCGAGATAGGGCGCCCGATAGGTCGCTTCGAACGGCCGCGTCGTAGCGGGCTTCGGCTCGGTGCCCCGCGTGCGGGTGAGTGCGGGCTTGCCGTCCTGCAGGAGCGCTTCGTAGCGCCGCCACAGTCCGGCGCTGTCGAGCTTGGGCTCGGGGCCGGCTTGCCATTGCACGTCGATGCCCTCGGCCAGAAGCTTGTTGGCGCGCCACCAGCTCGAGCCGATAGCGGCGACGCCGCCCGGCACGACGACGATCTTTTCGACGCCCTTGGGCAGGCTGCCTTTGACGGTGAAGCCGCTTGCCGCACCGCCGAATGTCGGTGCGTTCATCACCGCGGCGTAGACAAGTCCGGGTCGGCGCACGTCGACGCCGAACGTCGCCGCGCCTGTCACCTTGGCCGGGATGTCGAGCCGGGGCAGTGGCTTGCCGATCAGCTTGAATTCGGACGGCTTCTTGAGCGGCGGCGCCGGCATCGCGGACAGATGCTCGATCTGGTCCAGAAGCTCGCCGAACCGTGCGACGCGGCCGCCGTCCTTGCGCCGCACCTCGCCGTCGCTCACCACGAGCTCGCCGACCGGCACGCCGGACTTGCGGCTGGCCGCCCGCAGCAGCAAGTCGCGTGCAACCGCGCCCGCCGTGCGCATGGGTATCCAGGCGTCACGCACCGAGGTCGAGCCGCCGGTCGCCAGCACGCCCAGCACACCGCCGAACTTGCCCGCTGCCCAATGGGCCATGTCGACCATCGCCCCGCTTTCCTCGGGCGAAAACGGCAGGCCATCGATCAGGATTTCGACATTGCGATAGACGACATGCTCGGGCGGATCGTCGACGCGCACCTGGTCCCAACGCGCGTCCATCTCCTCGGCCGCGAGCGCGGCGAGCGCCGTCTGCACCCCTTGCCCCATCTCGGCGCGCGGCACGGCGACGACCACGGTGTCGTCGCGCTTGATCTTGATCCAACCGTTGAGGCCGGCCTCCTCTGGGCCGACACGGAACAGCGTACGATGGCCAAGACGATCGCGCTCACGCGCGAACCAGAAGCCGACGCCCAGGACGCCGCCGGCGATGATGCCACCGATGATCGCCTTGCGCCGTGTAAGCTTCACGACCCGCCCGCCAGCAGCGACGCGGCCCGATGCACGGCGCGACGGATGGCGCCGTAGGTGCCGCAACGGCAGATATTCGACAGCGCCTCGTCGATGTCCTTGTCGGTCGGCTTGGCATTGGCTTTGAGCAGGGCCGCGGTCGCCATGATGAACCCGGGCTGGCAGTAGCCGCATTGCGGCACCTGCTGCTCGATCCATGCCTTCTGCACGGCATGCAGGGTGGTGGCGCTGCCCCGGGCCAAGCCCTCGATGGTGGTCACCGTCTTGCCGGCGACGCCAGCGACCGCCACCGAGCACGACCGCACGGCCTCACCGTCGACATGCACCGTGCAGGCGCCGCACGCCGCCACGCCGCAGCCGAACTTCGGCCCGACGATGGCGAGGTCCTCGCGCAGGACCCAGAGCAATGGCTTGTCGGCCTCGACCTCGACGCGGGCCGGCTGGCCGTTGACGGTGAACGAGATCATCGTTGGATCAGGGTATCACCCAGAACGAGCACGTCCATCTTGGTACGCAGGAAGCAGTCGATGGCTTCAGCGGGCCTGCAAACGACCGGCTCGTTCTCGTTGAAGCTGGTATTGAGCACGATCGGCACACCGGTGATGTCGCGGAACGACTGGATCAGCCGCGCGTAGCGCGGGTTGCCGGCCCAGGTCACGGTCTGCAGGCGGCCCGAGCCGTCGACATGGGTGACCGCCGGTATCTCCCGGCGTTTCTCGGGGCGGATGCGAAAGACCTGCATCATGAAGGGCACATCGGCGTCGGTCTCGAACCAGTCGGGCACCGCCTCGCGCAAGATCGACGGCGCGAAGGGCCGGAACGATTCGCGCCGCTTGATCTTGAGATTGAGGATGTCCTTCATGTCGGTGCGCCGCGGATCGCCCAGGATCGAGCGGTTGCCGAGCGCCCGTGGGCCCCATTCGAGCCGGCCCTGAAACCAGCCGATCACCTTGCCCAGCGAGATCGCCTCGGCGGTGCGCCGACAAAGCGTGGCCTCGTCGGCGATGCGCTCGATGGTGCAGCCCGCGGCGTCGAAGTCGGCGCGCCGCTCGGCGATCGCGGCGGCGATCTGCTCGGGCGTCGAGGCTGGTCCCCAATAGGCATGGTCCATCACGAAGTGGCGGCGTGCCGAAGCGCCGCCCACTTTGTGCCAGGTGGCAAAGGCCGCGCCGATCGCTCCGCCGGCATCGCCGCCCGCCGACTGGACATAGAGCTTCTTGAACGGCGAGCGCTCCAGCACCTTGCCGTTGGCCACCGAGTTGTAGGCGCAGCCGCCCGCCAGCACGAGCGCCTCGCCGCCGTAGCGGCGATGGACCGCCTGCAGCAGGTTGAAGAACGCCGCCTCGTAGGTGGCCTGCGCCGAGCGTGCGATGTCGCGATGGCGATCCTCGAGCGGCTGAGCAGGATCGCGCGCCGGTCCCAACAACTCGGCCAGCGCGTCGCTCCACAGCCGGCCGCCCGACGGGATGCCGTCCTTGACCTGGTAGTTGGCGCCTTCGCCGGAGGCATGGCGGAAGAAGCGCAGAGCGAGCTCGAAGGTGCCGTCGTCGCGCAGACGAACGATCTCCTTCATGGCCTCGACGACGCGCGGCTCGCCGTAGGGAGCGAGCCCCATCACTTTGTACTCGTCGCCATAGTGCGGGAAGCCGATGAACTGGGTCATCGCCTCATAGAAGACGCCCAGCGAATGGGGGAAATGCACGCGACCGCCGATGGCGATGCCGCCCGCGTCGCCCAAGCCCCATGCCGCGGACGAGAAGTCGCCGAAACCGTCGACCGATACCGCCACCGCCTTGTCGTAGGGCGACACCAGGAAGGCCGAGGCGAGATGGCAGAGGTGATGCTCGACCGCGTGCACGGTGCCGCGGAACTCCTGCTCGGGCAGATGGCGCTCGAGGTTGCCGGCGATGTCGGCGCGCTCGCCGCGTTGGCGCAGCCTGCTCAGCACGTAGCCCGGGCTGACGCCCGAGGTCAGCACATAGGCGATCTTGCGCCAGCGATTGGCGCGGTTGTCGCTGTTCACCGCCACGTGCTCGATGTCCGCCAGCGCGATCCCCGCTTCGCTCAAGCAGTAGCGGATCGACTCGCTGGGAAATCCGCCCTAGTGCTTCAGTCTCCTGAACCGCTCCTCCTCCACGGCCGCGACCAGAGTTCCGTCCTTCACCAGGCAAGCGGCGGCGTCGGCGTGGAAGGCATTGAGGCCAAGAACGTAGGTCATGTGCCGGGACAGGTCGGTTTCTAGGAAGGGGACTGGCCGGCGGGATGCCTGGGCTGATAGATGCTATGTGGCTGCTGTAACTGAGTTTTTTGGCCCGAACCATGAGATTCGCCGCGACCTCTCGCAGCGGCCAAGCATGCCCTGGCGACTTGACGGCAAAGCCCCGGACGAGCAAACGAGCAGCCACGCAGGCCCACCGGACGGCCCGGACGGTCCCCAGGGATCGCCGCCGCCGACCTGCAAGCTGTTGAAAAATCTGATAAACGCCCCCTCTTCGTTGGAAAGGCCCGAGCATGTCAAAGGATGATCTGGTTGTCGTCACCGGTGCCGGTGGCTTCATCGGCGGCCATCTGGTGAAGGTCCTGCAGCAGCGCGGCCACACCAAGATCCGGGCGGTCGATGTCAAGCCACTCGACGAGTGGTACCAGAAGATTCCGGGCGTCGAGAACCAAGTCGGCGATCTCGCCCTGCTCGAGCCGTGTCGCGCCGCCGCCCGCGGCGCTCATACCATCTACAACCTCGCCGCCGACATGGGCGGCATGGGCTTCATCGAAACCCACAAGGCCGAATGCATGCTGTCGGTGCTGGTCAGCACTCACATGCTGGTTGCCGCCAAGGAGTTCGGCGCC
>VGCQ01000282.1 GCA_016870055.1 Alphaproteobacteria bacterium
TAGCGCCTATGAGCGCGCCGCGCGGCACGCCACCGGCTGGCTGGGCGGCTGGCGTCCCTGGCACGAGCTCGAGGAGCGCATCGCAATCCTGAAGAGACGCGCGGCCGAACTCGGCCGCGACCCGGCGGAGATCGAGATTGCGCCGCAATTCTCGCTCACCATCGCCCGCACGGCGGAAGAAGCCGAGCGCCGCTACATGGCCTCGGGCCTGGTCGCTCATCGCAAGTCGCTCGCCTATACCGGCCGCGACCTCACCAAGCAGGTGGTGGCCAACCTGGTCGGCTCGCCCGACCTGATCCTGGAGAAAATCGAAGGACTGCGGCGGATCGGCGTCGACCATGCCTGCGCCCTCATGATCCCGGCCGACAGCATGGCCGAGTTCGAGGACCAGGTGGAGTGGTTCGCCAAGGCGGCATTGGCCGGCTCGTCGTAAGTCGCTCCCACTATGGCGCGAGCCAGCTCTCGATTCTCAGACCACGGACCTGGTGAAATTCTCTGGCACTTGCCGTCACCAGTGCGAGTCCCGCAGACCGCGCGTGAGCGGCTTCTCCGACGTGATCGGGGGATCGGCGACCTCGGGAAAATCTTCGTCCAGCGGCTTCATCGACTTGAGCAGCGCGAGGAGACCACGCTTGCGCACGGGCTCGATCACCAAGCGATCGCCATCGCGATGCATGATTGCTTCTACACCCGGCAGCTCGAACTCGACCGGGATGCGAACGGCCTGATTGCGGCCGTTGCGGAAAAGCCTGACGCGCCTGTGCTCGGTCCCGCTTCAGCCTCGACATATGCCGCAAGCACATGCCTGACAAAGAACGACTTCAAGGCCTATTTCACCTTCGGCGTCACCTCTTCGCCGAAGATCTGCATCTGGTCCAAAAGCTCCTGCACCGAGTTGGCGGCGAAGTAGAGGCCGAGCAGGTGGGTGACGCCGGCTTCGCGGAAGGCGTTGGCCTTGTCGACGATCTCGGCCGGCGTGCCGATCAGGTTGATGTCTTCGTGCGTGGCGGCACCCTGGCCTTTCAGCGTCGACTTCGACAGCGACACCAGGTGCTTGTTCATCTGGCTCTTGCGGAAGCTCTCGACCGCCGCCTGATGCGTCTTGCCGACATGCACCACGAATTGCGGCGCGACCTCGATGGTCTTGGGATCGCGGCCCGCCTTCTCGGCCTCTTCGCGCAGCCGCTTCACTCCGGCGCGGACGTGATCGACATGGATGCCCGCCGGCAGCCAGCCGTCGGCCCACTTCACGGTGCGCGTGATGTTGTTCGGGTTGTTGCCGCCGACATAGATCGGGATGCATTTCTGCAAGGGCTTGGGATAGAGCTCGACGTCGCGGAACTTGTAGTAGCGGCCGTCGAAGCTCGCGACGCGCTCCTTGAACAGCAGGTTGAGCGCCTGCAAGCCCTCGTCGACGATGTCGCCACGGTCGAGCTTGGAGTCGGGCTGCAGTGCCTTGAACTCCTCGCGGTAGGCGCCGATGCCGAGACCGATCTCGACCCGGCCCTTACCGAAATGGTCGAGGGTGGCGATCTGCTTGGCCAGCACCACGATGTCGTGACGCATCGGCAGCACGATCACGCCGGTGCCGACCTTGATGGTCTTGGTCTCCGACAGCACGAACGCGTAGGTGACCAATGGCTCCCAGAAGCGCGGCGGCACCGGGAACTCCGCCCGCACGTAGTTCTGGGTCGTCATGTGGTCGTTGCCCCACACCGAGTCGTAGCCGAACTTCTCGGCCGCCCGGGCGATCTTGATGACGTTCTCGGGATCGGAGAAGGGAATGGGATAGGTGAGGCCTTCCATCCCGGTCGGCAGGCCGGCGCTGACACGCATAGGCGATCTCCTTCTACTCGGCTGCGGCGGCGCGCAGCTTGGCGGTCGTGGTGTCGTCGACCGTGCCGTCGTCGTTGACGGCGACACCGTAGTCGCGGCGCGCGGCGTCGCTCGAGATGAAGCCCTGGCGGACGTCCTCGGCGACCATTTCGGCCGGCCGCCGGCGCGGATTGCCGAGGCCGCCGCCGCCGGGCATGGCGATGATCACCCGGTCCTTCGGCGGCACGGTCTGCAAGCCCTTGCCGCGCAGCACCTTGCCCGAAGACAGCGCGACCGATCCGGCGACGCCATTGAGGCCGCCTTCGCGGCCGCGCGCCGGATGGTCGATGCGGTCGTAGTAGGCGCTGAGGGCGAACGGCGCCGTGTCGAGCGTCCCGACCTCCATGATCTGACCCAGGCCGCCGCGGAACTCGCCGGCGCCGCCTGAATCCTGGCGGTACTCCTTGCGCCAGACGACGATCGGCGAGACCGCCTCGTTGACCTCGATCGGCACGTTCTTGACGCCGCTCGGGAAGGCGGTGGCCGAAAGACCGTCGGCGCCGGGCCGCGCCCCCGTACCGCCGGCGTGGAAGCTCATCACGCTGAACGGCTTGGCATGCACCGTCTCGGCCGGATCGCCGTCGGTCGAGCCGGGGCCGCCCAAGGCGAACAGATTCCACAGGCACGACGTGCCCTCCGCCGGTACGCCGCCGCCCAGCGCCTGATGCAGACAGCCGAACATCACGTCGGGCAACATCTGGCCGGTGACGTGCCGGGCGGCCACCGGAGCGGGCTTCTGGGCGTTGAGGATCGAATCGACCGGTGCGGTGACGCGGATCACCGACAGCGAGCCCTCGTTGTTGGGCACCTTGGGCGCCACGATGCACTTCACGCCGAACGAGGCGTAGGCTTCGGTGTAGCAGACCGGCACGTTGATGCCGTAGGCCGACACACCCGAGGTGCCGGCGAAGTCGACATCGATGCCGTCGGCGCCGATCGTCATGGCGGCGACGAGATCGATCGGCTTGTCGTAGCCGTCGACTCGCATGGTGTAGCGATAGGTGCCGGGCTTGATCTTGCGGATCGCTTCCAGCGAGGCCTGCTTGGACTTCTCCAGGATGTGGTGGCCGAGGCGATCGAGATCGTCGATCGCGAACTCGTCCATCATCTCGATCAAGCGCCGGCAGCCGATCTCGTTGCAAGTCGCGAGCGAATAGAGGTCACCCACGACCTGGATCGGCTCGCGCACATTGGCGCTCACGATCTCGACCAGCGTCTCGTCGACCTTGCCCTCGCGGGCAAAGCGCATCAGCGGAATGTAGAGCCCTTCCTCGTAGACCTGGCGGGCATCGGTGGTCATGCCGCGGCCGCCGATGTCGACGACGTGGCAGGTCGAGGCGAACATCGCCACCATCCTGCCGCGCCGGAAAGTCGGCGTGACGAAGGTGAAGTCGTGCAGATGGCCGGTGCCCTTCCACGGGTCGTTGGTCAGGAAGATGTCGCCTTCCTTCATGGTGTGGGCCGGGAACTTGGCCAGGAAGTGCCGCACCGCGCGGGCCATCGAGTTGATATGGCCCGGCGTGCCGGTGACCGCCTGGGCGAGCATGGCACCGTCGAGATCGAACACGCCGGCCGACAAGTCGCCTGCCTCGCGCGTCGAGGTCGAGAAGCCGGTGCGGATCAGGGCCAACGCCTGCTCCTCGACGACGGCGATGAGACGGTCCCACATCAACTGCAGGCGGATGGGCGAGAGCGGGTCATTGAAGCTCATGGCACTTTCTCCATCAGGATGGCGCCGATCGGGTTGATACGCGCAGCAAAGTTCTTGGGCACGATGGTGGTGGTCTCGTCCTCGGCGATGATCGCCGGACCGGGGACCAGGCTGCCGACCGAAAGATCGGCGCGATGATAAACCGAGACAGTCGTCATATCCTGATCGGCCGGATCGTAGACGGCACGGCGCGACCGTGCCGCCACCGGCTTGTCGGGGGGCTGCGTCCCGGCCTTGGGCTGCTCGGCTTGCTCGGCGGCCAGCCGCAGCGTCCAGTTCATGATCTCGACATCGAGGCCCGGGATGGTGCGGCCGAAGGTCGAGGCGTAGCCGTCTTCGTAAAGCGTCACCAGCTTCTGCCGCGATGCCGCGTCGAATGGGCCGGCCGGCAGGGTGACGGTGATCTCGTGGCCCTGGCCGCGATAGCGCATGTCGGCGGTGCGCGTCTCGATCAGCCGGGCGCCCGGTGCGCCCGCCTTGACCACGGCCTCGGCCTCGGCGCGCATCTCGGCGAACAGGGCGTCGACGAAACCGGGATCGAAGCGCCCGTCGAGCTGCACGTAGCGGCTGCGCACGACCTCGTAGGCGACCGGCGCCATCAAAAAGCCGACCGCCGAGCCGACGCCCGCGCCGGACGGCACCATGATGCGGCGGATACCGAGTTTCTCGGCGAGCCGCGCGGCATGGATGGGTGCGGCGCCGCCGAAGGCGATCAGGGTGCGATCCTGCAGCTCCTTGCCGCGCTCGACGGCATGCACGCGCGCGGCGTTGGCCATGTTCTCCTCGACGATCTCGCTGACGCCGAAGGCGGCGTCGATGCGCTTCAGGCCGAGCGGCGTGCCGACCGAGCGATCGACCGCCTCGCCCGCCTTGTCGGGCGAGAGCTTGATCGAGCCGCCGGCGAAATAGCCGGGATCGATGCGGCCCAGCACCACGTCGGCATCGGTCACGGTGGGCTCCTTGCCGCCACGGCCGTAGCTCGCCGGGCCCGGCTCGGCGCCGGCGCTCTCCGGCCCGACATTGACGCGGCTCAGCGAGTCGACCGAAGCGATCGAGCCGCCGCCCGCGCCGATCTCGACCATCTCGATCACCGGGATGCGCAGCGGCAGGCCGGAGCCTTTGAGGAAGCGATATTGCCGCGCCACCTCGAAGGAGCGCGAGTGCTGCGGCTCGCCATGGTCGATCAGGCAGATCTTGGCCGTCGTGCCGCCCATATCGAAGCTCAACACCTTGTCGAGGTCGCACTGGCGGGCGAGCGCGGCGGCCAGGATGGCGCCGCCGGCCGGCCCCGATTCGACCAGTCGAATCGGGAACCTGCGCGCCGTCGCCAGCGCTGCCAGGCCGCCGCCGGAGGTGATCAGGAAAAGAGGGCAGCCGACGCCCTTGGCGCGCAAAGCCTGATCGAGGCGGCCGAGATAGCGGTCCATCACCGGCTGCACGTAGGCATTGGCGACCGCCGTCGACCAGCGCTCGTACTCGCGGATCTCGGGCGACACTTCGCTTGACAGCGTGATCGACACGCCGGGCAGCGACGCGCTCAGGATGTCGCGGGTGCGGCGCTCGTGCTTGCCGTCGAGGTAGGCGTGCATGTAGCCGACCGCGATCGCTTCGACGCCCTTGGCCTGGAGCTTGGGAGCGAGGCCGCGCACCGCCGCTTCGTCGAGCGGCAGCAGCACGTTGCCGCGCCCGTCCATGCGTTCGGGCACGCCGAAGCGCAGCTCGCGCGGCACCAGAGGCGGCGGCTTGCGCATGAAGATGTCGTACTGCTCGAAGCGGTGCTCGAAGGCGATCTCGATCGAATCGCGGAACCCTTCGGTGACGATCAACGCCGTCCTGGCGCCCTTACGTTCGATGATGGCGTTGGTGGCCAGCGTCGTGCCGTGGATGACCAGGCCGAGGTCGGCGGGCTTCAGTTTCGAGAGCTTCAGGATTTCCTCGACACCGGTCAGCACGCCTTCTTCCGGCGCGCGCGGCGTGGTCAGCACCTTCACGCTCTCGCGCTTGCCGTCCCATTCCAGGGCGAGGTCGGTGAACGTCCCGCCGATATCGACCGCCAATCGTGCTTTTTCCATGGCTCCTACGCTGCCTGATGAATGTTGCCGCCGAGATAGGCCTGGCGGATGCGCGGATCGGTGCGCACCTCTTCCGCCGGGCCTTCCATGAATTTACGCCCCTGCTCCATGACCAGCGCGCGGTCGGAGATCAGCAGCGCGCCGCGCACGTTCTGCTCGACGATCAGCACGGTGACGCCCCCTGCCGCGATGCGCTGTACGGTGGTGAACACATCGCCCTGCATCTTGGGCGAAAGGCCGAGCGACGGCTCGTCGAGCAGCAGCAGTTTCGGCTCGACCAGCAGCACCATGGCCATTTCCAGAATCTGCTGCTCGCCACCGGAAAGATTGCCGGCATCGATGCGCCAGCGCTGCTGCAGGATGGGAAACAGGCCAGTGACGCGGCCGATCGCGGCCTCGTGCGCGGCGGCCGGCAGGGTGTAGCAGCCCATCTTGAGGTTTTCGCCGACCGACATGGCCGGGAAGTTGCAGCGGCCCTGCGGCACGAAGCCGACGCCGCGCTTCAATCGCTGCCAGGGCGGCAGCCGCTCGATGCTCTCGCCCTCGAAGACGATGCGGCCGGAGAAAAAGCGATTGGTGCCGTAGATGGCGCGCAACAGCGTCGACTTGCCGGCGCCGTTGCCGCCGATCAGGGTGGTGATGCTGCCGGCCTGCAGGCTCGCCGAGAAATCCTGCACGATCGGGTTGTCGCCGTAACCCGCCGTGACCGAGACCACCTCGAGGGCGACGGTCATGCCGCACCCCGCATCTCGGCCGCGGCCATTTCCGGCGTCATGCCGAGATAGGCTTCGAGCACGCGTGGGTCGCCGTGGATCTCCCGGGCCGGGCCTTCGGCGAGCTTG
>VGCQ01000283.1 GCA_016870055.1 Alphaproteobacteria bacterium
ATCTTCGCCAAGGCGATCCACGAGGGGCGGCCGATCACGCTGTTCCACGGCGGCGCGGTGAAACGCGACTACAGCTACATCGACGATATCGTCGCCGGCACGCTGGTCGTGCTCGACAAACCCGCCGTGGCGCCCGGCCATAGGCTCTACAATCTCGGCGCGGCGCGGAGCGAGGACATCACGCGCGTGGTCGCCCTGTTCGAAGAAGCGCTGGGTCGCGAAGCCCGGACCGAGCTGAAGCCCGGTGATCCTTCCGACATGCAGGAAACCGCCGCCGACATTTCCGACACCACCCGCGATTTCGGCTGGACGCCCAAAGTGTCGGTCGAGGAGGGCATTCCCCGGTTCGTCGACTGGTTCAAGAGTTACCATCGGCTGTAGCCGCGGGATGGGGTATGTAGTAGCGCCATGCCTCTGCTCGAGATCGAGAACCTGCGCCGTGCCTTTTATGGCCTGGAAGTGTTGCGTGGCGTCGATCTTGCGGTGGCGGCAGGGTCGATCACCGGCCTGATCGGGCCCAACGGAGCAGGCAAGACCACCTTGTTCAATGTCGTGTCGGGCCTGGTGCCGCCCGATGCCGGATCGGTGCGCTTCGAGGGCGAGGAGATCGGCGGCTGGTCGCCCGATCGCATCAGTCGCCGCGGCCTGGTGCGCACCTTCCAGGTGGCGCGCGGCTTTCCCAAGCTCTCGGTGTTCCAGCATCTGATGCTCTATGGCCGCGACCAGCCGGGCGAGAGCCTGTGGCGGGCGGTCGTGGGCAGCCGTGCGGCACGTGAGCGCGAGGCGGTGCTGGCCGAGCGCGCGTGGCAGACGGCGCGTTTCCTGAAGCTGGATCACCTGATCGACAATCCCGCCACCGCCCTGTCGGGTGGCCAGAAGAAACTGCTGGAGATCGGCCGGGCACTGATGGCCGAGCCGCGCCTGGTGCTGCTCGACGAGCCCACCGCCGGCGTCAACCCGACACTGCAGAACGAGATCGGCGAGCGGTTGCTGGAATTGCCCCGGCGCGGCATCACGGTGCTGTTGATCGAGCACGATATGGGCTTCATCGCCCGCCTGTGCGATCCGGTGATCGTCATGGCCGAGGGCGAGGTGCTGACCGAAGGCACATTCGATGCGGTGCGCGCCGATCACCGCGTGCGCGAGGCCTATCTCGGCCGGAGAGCGGCATGAGCCTGCTCGAGATTGCGGGCCTGCGGGGCGGCTATGCCGCAGCCGACGAGATCGTGAAGGGCGCCGACCTCAGCGTCGCCCACGGCGAGATCGTCGCCCTGATCGGTCCCAACGGGGCGGGCAAGTCGACGCTGCTGAAGCTGGTGGCGGGGCTGCTGAAGCCGAGCGGCGGCGATGTCCGCTTCAAGGGTCGTGACATCGCCGGCCAAAGTGCGCCTGCGATCAGCCGCCAGGGCCTGTCCTTCGTGCCGCAGGAGCGCAATGTATTCGGTGCCATGAGCGTGGCCGAGAATTTGGTGATGGGCGGCTACATCGACGGCGGCCACACCAGGCAACGCATCGCCGACCTCTATGAGCGGTTTCCCATGCTGGGCGAGAAGCGTCGCGCGGCGGCGCGGACGCTGAGCGGCGGGCAGCGGCAAATCCTCGCCATGGCGATCGCGTTGATGAATGCGCCGGATTTGCTGCTGCTCGACGAACCGACGGCGGGCTTGAGCCCGCGCGCCGCCGAGGAGCTGTTCGGCACCATCGTGGGCCTCAACCGGTCGGGCGTGGCCATCCTGATGGTCGAGCAGAATGCACTCGAGGCTCTATCGGTGTCGGCGCGCGGCTATGTGCTGGTCCAGGGCCGGCCGGAGCGCGAGGGCCGGGCGGCCGAGCTGGCGGCCGATCCGACCGTCCGCGATCTCTTTCTTGGCGGTAAGTCCCAGCCTATGCTTGGCGACAACGGCGAAAGGTCACACCGGGGAATGGGAGGCTCGACATGAACAAAATCCGAATCACACGCCGCACGACGATGGCCGGCAGCGTCGCTTTGCTGGCGAATCCGGCGATCGTGCGCGCGCAAGCCGACCCGATCAAGCTCGCCACGCTGACGCCGCTCACAGGCGCGGGCGGTCCCTATGGGCCGGTGATGGCCAAGGCCGCGGCCTCGGTGGTCGAGGAAGTCAACAAGGCGGGCGGCGTGCTCGGCCGGCGCATCGTGCTGGTCAGCGAGGACGACCAGACCAACCCCGAAGCCGCCGTGCGCGCCGCGCGCAAGCTGATCGACGTCGACAAGGTCACGGCCATCATGGGCACCTGGGCCTCGTCGGTGACCACGGCGGTGGCGCCGTTGTGCTGGGAGAGCAAGACTTTCCTGTGCACCGTGTCGGGCGCCGACTCGATCACGCTGCTGCCGCACCAAGGCTATCTGATCCGCACTCAGCCCAATTCCCGGCTGCAGGTGACGCGGGTCGGCGAGTTCATCCTGTCGTTGGGGGCCAAGAAGGCCTTCACCATGATCCCGCAGACGCCGTTCACGCAGTCGACTTTCGATGTCCTGAACCAGGTTCTGCCGAAGGGCGGCGCCACGCATCAGAGCCTGATCTACGACGACAAGAAGACGACCTATCGCACCGAGGTCGACCAGGCGCTGCGCACCAGTCCCGACGTGATCCTGGCCAACGGCTACACGCCCGACACCGTCGTGCTGCTGAAGGACCTTTATCGCGCCGGTTTCAAGGGCAAGATCCTGGGCTTCGCCTACTCGATCAACCAGAAGCTGGTCGATCAGATCGGCCAGAACGAGGTCGTCGAGGGTGTCTATACCTTCGCGCCGTCGTCGGCGGAGGGTGGCTCGGCGTATGAGAAGGTCAAGGTCGCGGTCGGCTCGGCCAATCCCGACCCCTACACCTGCCAAGTCTACGATCACGTCAACATGGTCTTGATGGCCATTGCCGTCGGCAAAGCGGCGAGCGGCGAAGCGATCAAGGACAATATCCGCAAGGTCACGCAAGGCAGCGGCAAGTCGGTCGACAATGCGGTTGATGGCCTGAAGGCGATCGCGGCCGGCGAGAAGGTCGACTACAGCGGCGCCTCCGGTCCCTGCGATTTCGACGAAAAGGGCGACATCCTCGACTGCAAGTTCCGCTATGAGCAGATCAAGGGCGGCAAGTTCACGCTGGTGAAGATTGCTTGAGGTCGAATAGGGCGCGGGCCTCTGGGCCCGCTCGCGGCAAAGACGAAGATGCGGGCCTGGAAGTCCGCGCTCCGGCATGATCGTCGTCCAAGCCTTGGTCAACGGGCTGGTGTCGGGCACGCTTCTCGCCGTGCCCGCCATCGGCTTCACGGCGATGTTCGCCGTCCTGCGCTTTCCCAACTTCGCGGTGTCGGGTGTGGCGACGCTGGGCGCCTTCGCCGGCTACTTGGCCTATGGCGCGGGCCTGCAGATGGCGGGATCGCTGGCGGCGGCGTTCGTCGCGGCAGGCCTCGCCGGTCTGTTGTTCGACAAGATCGCCCACCTGCCGCTAGTCAAGGAGGGCGCGCTGCCCGCCGCCATCGCCTCGATCGCGACCGGCCTGGTGCTGGAGAACGTGGTGCGGCTGGGCTTCGGCAACGAGCCCCGAGGTTATGACCGGCCGATCGCCCGCGACGTCTTCTTCGGCGAGATCCGTGTCAGCCCCCAGCAGCTCGAGACCATGGGGCTGGCGCTGGCGCTCATGCTGGCCGTCTTCGCCGCGCTCGCCTTCACGCGCATCGGCAAGGCCATGCGCGCCACCGCCGACAACCCGGACCTCGCGGCGCTGAAGGGCATCCGACCCGAACGCATCGCCACGCTGGCGAGCCTGATCGGCATGGGGCTGGTCGGCGTCGGCGGCATGTTGTTGGGATTGGACAGCTCGATCGATCCCCTGACCGGCACGCGCATCCTGTTGTCGCTGTTCGCCGCCGCCGTGCTGGGCGGCTTGGGCAGTGTGCCGGGCGCCGTATTGGGCGCCTTCCTGATCGGCATCGCCGAGGAATTGTCGGTGCTGGTCGTCGGCTCGCAATACCGGGCCGCCGTCGGCTTTGTCGCCATTCTCGCCGTGCTGACGCTGCGCCCGCGCGGGCTGCTCGGCGAGCGAGCGTTCTGATCCGACGATGCTGAGCTACCTCCTCTTCATCGCCACCATCGGCGGCATCTACGGCCTGCTGGCGCTCAGCCTCAATCTGATCTGGGGCGGGGCCGGCATGGTCAATCTCGGCCTGGCCGGCTTTTTCGCCGTCGGCGCCTACGCCTCGGCGCTGCTGACCACGGCAGGCCAGGCGCCGATCGCCGCCGGCTGGCTGGTCGCCTTCGTGGCGGCGGGCATCGCCGGCCTGACCGTGACATTGTCGACGACGCGCTTGCGCGAGGACTATCTCGCCATCGTCACCCTGGGCTTCGCCGAGGTGGTTCGTCTGGTCGCCGCCAACGAGATCTGGCTGACCCGCGGCACCGACGGCATTTCCGGCATTCCCGGTCCGTGGAAGCGCGCCTTGGGGCCGGACTTCAACGGCGTTTACTTCCTGATCGTGCTCGGCGTGCTGCTGGTCGTCTTCTTCGTCGTGCGCCGCATCGACCGCGCGCCGTACGGCCGTGCGTTGCGCGCCATCCGCGAGGATGCCCAGGTGGCCGAGGTCGCGGGCAAGAACGTGCTGCGCTTCAAGACCGAGGCCTTCGCCCTTTCGGCGGCGATCGCCGGTCTGGCTGGTGCGCTCTATGGCCACTTCACCTCTTACATCGCACCCGACTTGTTCCTGCCGCTGATCACCGTCTACATCTTCCTGGCGGTGGCGTCGGGCGGCACCGGCCGGCCGGCCGGCGCACTGGTCGGCGCCTATCTGGTGATGGCGCTCCTGGAATCGTCGCGCTTCTTCGTCGAGGGGATTCCCGGCGTCACCGCCGTACAGCGCGCGGCGCTCAAGGAGTTGCTGATCGCCGTCGCGCTGATCGTCGTGTTGCGGCTAAAACCCTCGGGCGTGTTGCCCGAGCGCATCCCGCCCGCGCCGCGTTCGTCATAGGAGCTGACCATGACC
Source organism: Alphaproteobacteria bacterium (assembly GCA_016870055.1). Taxonomy (GTDB): domain Bacteria; phylum Pseudomonadota; class Alphaproteobacteria; order Reyranellales; family Reyranellaceae; genus Reyranella. The sequence goes on from VGCQ01000283.1 coordinate 4,993, forward strand.
CCCTTCGAGTCTTGCCTCGCCGCGCTGAAGCGGCTCGGCCCACCCGAGACATTGTTCGAGGCGATCGACCGGGCGCTCGCCCAGGTCGTCGGTCACAAGCTCTTCACGCTTCTCTACGTGGCGCCGAATGGCAAGCGCGTGAAGCGTCTCTACACCAACAAGCCCAAAGAGTATCCGGTCGGCGGCTACAAGCCGATCAAAGACACAGAATGGCGCCGACGCGTGGTCGGTGAGGGGCGCGCTTGGGTCGGCTACGACTATGACGACGTCAAGTGGGCATTCTTCGACCACGAGCTGATCCGTTCGCTGGGCTGCGAATCGGCGATCAACCAGCCGGTCGTCTATCGCGGCCGCGTGCTCGGCACCATGAACCTGCTCGACAAGGCCGGACACTACAAGGAAAGCGATCCGGCCAAGATCGAGCCCTTTGCCGCCTTGATGGTCGGCCCGTTCCTTGACGCCATCGCCACCGATCCCGATATCGGCAAGGTGTAAGGAGTTGTTTCGATGCCCGCGATGCTGGGTGAACTGCCGACCTGGAACCTGAGCGATCTCTACTCGGGGCCCGAGGGAAACGATCTCGAAGCCGATCTGGAGCGCGCCGCGCACGAGGCCGAAGCCTTCGCACGGGACTACGAAGGCAAGATCGCCGGGCTCGACGGCAAGGCATTGGGTGGCGCGGTCGCGCGCTTCGAGGTGCTGAGCGACCTGATGGGCCGTATCGGGTCCTATGCCTCGCTGTACTACGCCCAGGACATGGCCGATCCCGAGCGCGGCCGCTTCTCGCAGAACGTGTCGGAGCAGCTCACCGACATCGGCACCAAGCTGGTGTTCTTCCGTCTGGAACTCAACAAGCTGGCGGACGCCGATCTCGTCGCCAAGCAAGAGGATCCGGCACTCGCCAAATACGCCCCCTGGCTGCGCGACCTGCGCGCTTTTCGGCCGCACCAGCTTTCCGACGAGTTGGAGAAGGCCCTGCACGAGAAGCATGTCGTCGGCCGCTCCGCCTGGTCGCGGCTGTTCGACGAAACCATCGCCCGCTTGCGTTACCCTTTTCGCAACGAACTGCTGACCGAGCCGCAGATCCTGGACAAGCTGTCGAGCAAGGACCACGAGATCCGCAAGGACGCTGCCAAGTCGTTCGGCAAGGTGCAGGGCGACAATGTCGCGATCTTCTCGCTGGTGACCAACACGCTGGCCAAGGACAAGGAGATCGAGGATCGCTGGCGCCACTATGCCCGCCCGCAATCGGCGATGAACCTCGCCAACGTCGTCGAGGACGAGGTCGTCGATGCTCTGGTTGCGGCGGTCAAGGCTGCTTATCCGCGGCTGGCACATCGCTACTACACGCTCAAGGCCCGCTGGTTCGGGGTCGACAAGATGCCGTACTGGGATCGCAACGCGCCCTTGCCCGAGCACGACGATCGAGTCATTCGGTGGCCCGAGGCCGAGAAGATCGTG
>VGCQ01000284.1 GCA_016870055.1 Alphaproteobacteria bacterium
GCATTATCGAAGAGAGGGAGTAATGTGATATGCATCCGAGGCGTGCAGATATGCATTTTTGCGCAGGAAAACATATCACAGAGCCGCATCTTTGGGGTGTTTGTCATCTTATTTGCACAACCTCGTCTTAGGTAAGAATAAGCAGCAGAACGAGAGGAATCACGAGCCATGGCAAGATCACATCCAGTCGACGTCCATGTCGGCGCTCGCATGCGGCAGCGTCGCACCTTGCTGGGCATGAGCCAGGAGAAGCTGGGAACCGCCGTCGGGCTGACTTTCCAGCAGATTCAGAAGTACGAGCGCGGCTCTAACCGCATCGGATCGAGCCGGCTCTACGAGTTCGCCAAGGTGCTCGATGTGCCGGTCGCCTACTTCTTCGACGAGATGCCGGCCAACGCTTTGGCAGGCCGGCCGATGTCGGGCCGTGGCCGCAAGGGCTTCGGCGAGGCTGGCACGCCGTTCGAGCAGGAGAAGGATCCTCTCATCAAGCGCGAGACGCTCGAGCTGGTTCGCGCTTACTACAAGATCCGCGAAAGTCGGGTGCGCAAGCGCATCTTCGAGATGGTGAAGGCGGTCGGTGCCGCCAGTCACGCCGAGATGCTGGGTGGCCGCAAAGGGCGCTGAGACGGTCCGACAAAAGTCCCGAGGGCCTGTCGGAACCCCTTGATTTCCGCCGACATCTGGAGTTTTTAGCGGCGCGGCGTCGATGGGCGGCGCCGCCGCGGACGGATTTGGACGACTTGCCACCGCGACAATAAAGGCTAAGCCGGACGTTGGCGGCTCATTCCGCCCTGCCCGGAGTCCAGTGTGATCTGTGGGAGGGCTGTTTTGGCGCTCAAAGACTTCATCTTCACCAGCGAATCGGTTTCCGAGGGCCATCCGGACAAGGTCTGCGATCAGATTTCGGATGCCATTCTCGACGCTTTCATCGCCAACGACGTGAAGCTCGGCCAGGCCGACGACAGCCACGCCAACACGCGACTGGGTTGCGAGACGCTGGCCACGACCAACAAGATCGTGATCGCCGGCGAGGGACGCGCCTCGGCGCCCTACATGCGCAAGTACGGCCGGCAGACGATCGTCAACCGCGAAGCCCTGACCGAGATCGCCCGCGATGTGGTGCGCGATATCGGCTACGACCAGGACGGCTTCAGTTATCACGGCGCCGACGTCGAGGTGCTGCTGCACGGCCAGTCGCCCGACATCGCCATGGGTGTCGACGCCAAGAAAAAGGGCGGCAATCTCGGTGAGCAGGAAGGCGCGGGCGACCAGGGCCTGATGTTCGGTTTCGCCTGCCGCGACAGCGAGGAATACGAGAAGGGCTCCTTCATGCCGGCCCCGATCTACTTCTCGCACAAGATCCTCGAAGTGCTGAGCAAGGCCCGCCGTTCTGGCGAGTTGCCGGATCTGCAGCCTGACGCCAAGAGCCAGGTCACGGTGCGTTACGCCAACGGCAAAGCGGTCGGCGCCACCAAGGTCGTGGTCTCGACTCAGCATCGCGAGACCACTGCCAAGGGCAAGAAGTACAACTCCGGCATGATCAAGGAGATGATCGCGGGTCACGTGAAGAAGTCGCTGCCGGCCGGCTGGATGCCGAAGAAGGCGTCGGACTTCTTCGTCAACCCGACCGGCAACTTCGTGGTCGGCGGTCCCGATGGCGACTGCGGCCTGACCGGCCGCAAGATCATCGTCGACACCTATGGCGGTTTCGCGCCGCACGGTGGCGGCGCCTTTTCCGGCAAGGACCCGACCAAGGTCGACCGCTCGGCCGCCTATGCCGCGCGCTACCTTGCCAAGAACGTCGTGGCCGCTGGGCTGGCCGACCGTTGCCTGATCCAGGTCGCCTACGCCATCGGCGTGGCCGACCCGATGTCGCTTTATGTCGACACCCAGGGCACCGGCAAGGTCGATGAGCGCCGGCTGGAGAAGGTCTTGTCCGACATCTTTCCACTCAGGCCGACCAACATCCGCCGCTCCCTGCAGCTCAACCGGCCGATCTACCGGCGCACGGCAGCCTACGGCCATTTCGGTCGCAAGCCTGACAAGGATGGCGGCTTCTCGTGGGAGCGCACCGATCTGGTGCCGGAGCTGAAGCGGGCTTTCGGTGCACGTTAAGGTACGATCCTAAATATTTGATTTGGCGTAGAATTTTGCTACTCTGAGGGGCAAGAACAAGTCTGCGGGAGCAGACGGCGAATGGCCCCTCTGGAGAATGCTGGGTTTCCGTCGGCGGCATGTGCTGCCGACCGGAGCCGGCCGATCGACTCGCTCATGCGAGCGCTGCTTTATGTCGCCCAACAAGTCGGTCGGCCCGTGAGTGAGGCCGATATCCGACAGCTGGCGGCTGTTCCGGCGACCGGCCTCGACGAGGCGGCGTTCCTGGTCGCAGGCGCGCGGCTTGGCCTGCAGACGCGGGCGCTCGACCTCACAGTCGGCCGCCTCGAGGGCGTGCCACTGCCGTTTGTGCTGCTCGGCGCGGGCCAGCCTGCTCATGTCGTCGTGGCGGGCGGCGGCGATCGCTGGGTTGTGCTCGATGTCATCGAGGCGCGCCTCTGGCATCTGTCGGCCGACGAGGTTGTGGCACTCGGCCGGCGCGCATTGGTGATGCGCGAACAGTTGCCGAGCGAGCGGGCGACGCGCTGGTACACGCCGCTCTGGGGACGCATTCGACCTGTTCTGCTGAAGCTCGCGGCCTTGTCGTTCCTGGTCAACCTGCTCGGCCTGGCGACACCGCTCTTCATGATGGTCGTGCTCAACGCCATCGCCGGCGATGCGGCGGCGGCCAACGCCGCTGCGTTGCTCACCGTCCTGGGGCTGGGCATGCTAGTCGTCTACGGCACCGATCTGGTGTTGCGCATCGCCCGCGGCTCGGTGTCGGCGCGCGCTGGCGCACGGCTCGACGCGCTGCTGAGCGCCGAAGCGCTGCATCATCTGCTGCAGCTCCCTTATCGCCACTTCGAACGCACACCCTCGGGTGTGATCGCCGAACGGCTGCGCCAGCTCGACGTGCTGCGCGGCTTCCTCACCGGACAGATGCCGCTGCTCGCCATCGATATCGTCTTCGTCGCCTTCTTCCTCGCCGCCACCTTCGCCATCAACGTCACCTTGGGTGCGATGGCGCTGGCGGCGATTCCGGTGTTGATCGGCGCCTCGCTCGCCACGCACCGCGCGCAGCGCCGGTTGGCCGACGATAATTTCCAAGCCCTTGCCGCCAAGAGCTCGACACTGGCCGAGACGGTCGCCAACGCCGCTACGATCAAAGTGCTCGGCTTGGAGGCCGAGGTCGAGAAGCGCTGGCAGGCCAGGGTCGAACAGTCGGCCTGGACCAGCTTCCGCGCCAACAATCTCGCGAACGTCGCGGCCAGCGCCTCGGGTTGCCTGCTGCTGCTGGCATCGCTGGCGATTGTCATGGTCGGCGTCCGCGACGTCGTCGACCATCGTCTGAGTGTGGGTGCGCTGGTCGCGGCCAACATGCTGGCGGTGCGGGCACTGCTTCCGATGCGCCAACTGGCGGCAACCTGGCATCAGCTGCAAGCGGCCGGCGCGGCCTTCAAGCGGATCGACGAGCTGATGACCGAGGCCGTCGAAAGCCCACCCGGTGAGCGATCGCCCGCGCCCGCCCTGGCCGGCGAGATCGTCTTCGATCGAGTGACCTACCGCGCCGACGAACAGGCGCCGCCGATTCTCCAGGACGCCACCTTCAGCATCGCCGCCGGGGAAATCCTGGGAATCGTCGGCCCGTCCGGATCGGGCAAGACGACGATCGCCAATCTCGTGCACGGCCTGTTCAAGCCGTCGGCCGGCCGGGTGCTGGTCGACGGTACCGACATCTCCCACATCTCGCCGGCGCAGCTGCGCAGCCAGATCGGCGGCGTGCCGCAGGATCTCCAGCTCTTCACCGGATCGGTACGCGAGAACATTGCGTTGGGTCTGGCCGACAAGGATCCTGGCCGTGTCGTGGCGGCCGCCAAGTTCGTCGGAGCGCACGATTTCATCCAACGTCTGCCGCAAGGCTACAGCACCGTCCTGGGCGAGCGTGGCCAGGGCCTTTCGAGCGGCCAGCGCCAACTTCTGTGCATTGCCCGCGCCTTGATCCGCAATCCGCGTATCCTGGTGCTCGATGAAGCGACCAGTGCGCTCGATCCGGCGACCGAGGAGCAGCTTCTGCGTCAGCTCAGAGCCAACGCGCGTGGCCGCACGGTGATCATGATCACCCATCGTCTGGCGCCTCTTGCCATCGCCGATCGAGTGGCGCTGCTGATGAACGGCCGCGTCGAACGCGTCGGTTCGCCGACCGAAGTCATGGCCTATGCGCGCATCCGCATGGCCGAGGCCAGCCGCGGGCAGGCCGCAGCGGCCGTCACGCCACCTGTCACGGCGTTCGTCTAGATCGATTCCAGGAAGTCGGGATCGTCGAGGCGGGCCAATCGTTCGCTGGCAAGCCGCGCGCAGTCGATCAGCAGCGACTTGCGGCGAGCCGCCGCCATTGGCCGGTGCGGTGCGGCGCGCAGCAGATCCCCGCCATAGGAATCGGCGACGATCAGGCCTGCCTGCTCGGGCAGCACGGCCTGCGGGAAATCGACCGAGACGGCAAAATAGAGCTGATCGCACCAGCCGAGATAGTCGGGCCACTTGTCATCGGCCCGCCAATCCTCGATCGACGACTTCACCTCGACGATAGCGATCTCGCCGCCGCGTCCGATGGCAAAGATGTCGGCGCGCCGGCCGTCGGGCAGCGGCACTTCGAGCAGCACCGAATGACCGGACTGGCGCATCCATCGGCAGGCACCGCGGCACACCGCCAGCGTGATCGCCGGACGCGCCGCTTGGCCGGCGGGTGGCCTGGCCACGACAGCCGCTAGCGATCGGCCGGCGCGGCTGGGGCCGAAGGCCGTGTCACCCCATCGTCGATCGGTCGTTCCAGCGTCGGCGTGAAGCGCTGTGCCAGGCCTTCTGCCTGACGTCGATCCTTCGCCGAAAGCTGCTCGGCAGTCTTCTCGCGAACGGCGCGCGAATCGGGGTTGCCGGCCTTTTCTGCCAGCAGCAACCACTTGTAACCTTCGACCGGGTCGGCCGATCCGGCGACGCCGCCGATCAACATGATGCCGAGCGCGTGTTGTGCCTGCGGCAGCCCCTGCTGAGCGGCGCGGCTGTACCAGAGCATCGCTTGCATGGGGTCGCGCGGCACGCCGACGCCAGCGAAGTGAGCATTGGCCAGCTTGAACTGCGCCGACGGCACCCCGCCGTCGGCGGCGCTTTGGTACCAGCTCAGTGCCGACTGCACAATCTTCTCGTTGTAGGCCTTGTCGCGCGATGCCGGCGTGCGCGCCGCCATGTCGCCCAACGCCAAAGCGGCTTCCGGAACACCGTTCTCCCGCACCTTCATCAACCAACGCTGCGCCGCCACCGTGTCGCGCTTGATACCGACACCTTCACTCAGCGCCAGGCCGTAGCGCAGGCCGGCGAGCATGTGGCCTTTTTCGGCGGCTTTGCGGAAGAGGTCGGCGGCGCGCACCGGATCGGTGCCGACGGTGCCGTCGCTCTCGGACAGTGCACGCCCCAAGGCATAAAGCGCCTGCGGCTCGCCGGTGGCGGCAGCCTTCTCCAGCCAGGCGCGGGCCTGCACCGGATCGCGGGCGACGCCTTGGCCGCGCAGATAGAGAATGCCGAGGTTGAGCTGGGCACGGAAATGACCGGCCGAGGCCGCCTTCTCGAACAGCTCGACGGCGCGTGCATCGTTGCGCGGCGTGCCGGCCAAGCCCTCGGCATAGACCAGGGCCAGGCGATGCTGGCCCTCGCTGGAGCCGGCGTCGGCGGCGCGCTGGATATGGCGAAGCCCCTCGCGATTGAGACCGCGGTCGAGCAACACGGCGCCAAGCCAAGCTTCGGCGTCGGCATTGCCTTGCGCCAAGGATCGAAACGCCACTTCGGCCGAGGCAAGATCGCCGGCGCGATAGGCGCTCGCTGCCGAACGCAACGCCGGCGCTATGTCGGTTGCGCCTTCTTGCTGGCCGAGCGCAGGGCCGCCCGCGGCGACAAGGGCCGCGAGCAGCGCCACTCGCCGCATGATCATTTGGTCTTGAAGATGTAGGAGGCCGCCGCCGCCTTCGCCTTCTCGATCTCGTCCGGCTTCAGTTCGCGCGCGACCTGCTCGAACGCTTGCGGCGGCACCGCTCCATGCCAACGCTCGGCAATGGCCAGCCACTTGTACGCCTCGAACACACTCTTTAGCACGCCCTTGCCTTCAGCGTACGCTGCCGCGATGGGCAGCATGGCTGGCACGTAACCGCGCTCGGCAGCGTCGAGCAACATCGGTGTCGCCTTGTTGGGATCGAAGAACTTCGAGTCGGGGTTGCCGTAGATGTAGAGGCCGGCCAGGAACTGCGCGCGCGGGTCGCGCTCCTTGACCAGAACCTGAAGCTCT
>VGCQ01000285.1 GCA_016870055.1 Alphaproteobacteria bacterium
GAGCAGATCATCGACGCGCTCGAGGGCGAGTACCGCGAGGTCTTCATGATGCACTACAACATGCCGCCCTACGCGGTCGGCGAGGTCCGCCGCATGGGCTCGCCCGGCCGTCGCGAGATCGGTCACGGCAAGCTCGCTTGGCGCGCGCTGCGGCCGCTGCTGCCCTCCAAGGACAAGTTCCCCTACACGATCCGCATCGTGTCGGAGATCACCGAGAGCAACGGCTCGTCGTCGATGGCCTCGGTGTGCGGCGGCTCGTTGTCACTGATGGATGCCGGCGTGCCGATGGATCGGCCGGTGGCGGGCATCGCCATGGGTCTGATCAAGGAGGGCGAGCGCTTCGCCGTCCTGTCCGACATCCTGGGTGACGAGGACCATCTCGGCGACATGGACTTCAAGGTCGCCGGCACCGAGCGCGGCATCACCGCGCTGCAGATGGACATCAAGATCACGTCGATCACCGAAGAGATCATGAAGGTGGCGCTGGCCCAAGCGAAGGATGGCCGCATCCATATCCTGGGCGAGATGTCCAAGGGCCTGGGCGGTGCGCGCGACTCGGTGAGCCAGAACGCGCCGCGCATCACCCAGTTCACGATCCCCAAGGACAAGATCCGCGAGGTGATCGGCACCGGCGGCAAGGTGATCCGCGAGATCACCGAGACGACCGGCACCAAGATCGACATCGAGGACGACGGCACCATCAAGGTCGCGGCGGTCGATGCCAAGCAGGGCCAGGCCGCCATCGACTGGATCAAGGGCATCGTCGCCGAGCCGGAAGTCGGCGTGATCTACAACGGCAAGGTCGTGAAGACCGTCGAATTCGGCGCCTTCGTGAACTTCCTGGGCGCGCGTGACGGCCTGGTGCACATCTCCGAGCTGGCACCGCGCCGGGTCGCCAAGGTCACCGACGTGGTCAAGGAAGGCGACCAGGTCAAGGTCAAGGTCCTGGGTGTCGACGATCGCGGCAAGGTCCGTCTCTCCATGAAGGCGGTCGACCAACAGACCGGCGAGGACATCTCGCAGAAGCCGCGCGAGGAGCAGCCCGCGCCGGCGGCCGGCGAGTAAGGGGCTGAACGGCAACGAAAATGGCGGCCACCTGGCCGCCATTTTTGTTCGTAGACTCGGGCGCATGAGAACGCCCTCCCGCAGGCTCTTCCTCGCCGGCGCCAGCGCCGGCCTGCTGCCGATCGGCTCTGCCGTCGCGGCGGGGCCGGTCGCGACGCCGTCGCAGACCGAAGGGCCGTTCTATCCGGCAGCCTTCCCGGCCGACATGGACAACGACCTCGTGCAGGTGCGCGGCCAGCAGGCGCGCGCGATGGGGACCGTGCTTCACTTGCAAGGACGCGTGCTTGACCTCGGCGGCAAGCCGGTCGACGGCGCGCTGGTCGAGATCTGGCAGTGCGATGCGCAGGGCCTGTACGACCATCCCCGGCAATCCGGCCGCGAGCGGCGCGATCAGGCCTTCCAAGGCTACGGCCGCGTGCTGGCCAAAGCCGACGGCCACTACAGCTTCCGCACATTGAAGCCCGTCGCCTATGTCGGCCGCGCGCCGCACATCCATCTCAAGGTCGCGATTTCGACCGGACGGACCCTGACCAGCCAGTTCTACGTCGCCGGCGACCCCGCCAACGATCGCGATGGTCTCCTCCGCGGCATCCGCGATCCGCGCTAGCGGGCGCTGGTCGAGATGAGGCCGGTCACCGCGCCCGGCCTCGAGACCGGCGCGCTCGCCACGACGATGGATATCGTCGTCGGCTGACTACCGCCCGCCCGCGGCTTCGATCAACGCCGCGACGTCGCGCTGGTTGCGCTGGCGGGCGTGCCGCAGGGGGCTGACACCGTCGCGGTCGGCGATGTTGGGGTTGGCGCCGGCGCCCAGCACCAGCTTGGTGACCTCGACGTGGCGCGGCCCGCCGTCGCCCAGAATCACGATCTCGAGCAGGCAAGTCCAACCGAGATTGTTGACGTGATTGATGTCGATCTTGGTAGTTACCAGCAAGGCCACCGTGTCGACATGGGCGCGCTCGCAGGCGGGAATCAACGCATTGCCGCCGAAGCGATTGCGGATCGAGAAGTCGGGCCCCTTGGGCTGCATCAGGCGCAGCATCGCGGTGCGGCCGCGCGCGCCGGCGAGCAGCCAGGGTGTGTCGCGGTTGGCCGCCTGGGCATTGATGTTGGCGCCAGCCTCGATCAGCCGGGTCGCTGCCTCGAGGTTGTTGTTCTGGACGGCGAGCAAGAGCGGCGTCTGGCCTGCCGCGTCGGTCGCGTCGATCGGTGCGCCGGCTGCGATCAGACGATCGAGAGAGGCGACGTCACCGCGCGCGACGGCGTCGAGCAGCGCCTGGCCCGTCGCCTGCGGCTGGGCCGAGGCGATCATCGGCGGGACCAAGGTGGCGACAAGCAGCACCACAAGCCGCAGCCAGCGCCCGCCCATGATTGCCTACCAGGTGGCGCGCGGCGGGCCGGCATCCTCGGCCGTCGGCCCGACCCGCATGCGCTCGACACCAGCTGCTGCCAGCGCGCGCTGGCAAGCCGATCAGGGTCGCGACGTCGCGTAGACCACCGCGCCGTCCAGGGTCTGCCGCCCGAGACGCTTCTGCGCCTCCCATAGGGCGATGCGCTCGGCGTGGGCGTCGGGGTTGCGGTCGCTGTTGACTCGGCTCGGTCCGTAGCCGGTGATAACGCCAGCCACGACCATCACCGCGCCGTAGGGCTGATCGCCGCGCGCCACCGGTTCGTCTTTCATGCGAAACGCCTCGGCGACGAAAAAGCGATCGGACTCGGCGGCTTGCGGTGCTTGCGCCGATGCCGGCTCGCTTGCCATCAGTGCGGCGCTGGCGGATGCCAGCAAGGTCCGGCGGTGTAGGGGGCACATGCGGCAGCTTCCTGATCGGGTGCGACGCGCTACTCGGCGTTGCCGTTGTCGCCGGGCTGGGCAGGCGGCAGGCCGACCACGTGATAGCCGGCATCGACGAAATGCACGGTGCCGGTGACGCCGGCGCTGAGATCGGAGAGGAGATAAAGCGCCGCGCCACCGACGTCGGTGAGCTCGACGTTGCGGCGTAACGGCGAAGCTTCCCGCGACATGCGATAGACATAGCGGGCGCTGCCGATCACCGCGCCGGCGAGCGTACGCATCGGCCCGGCCGAGAGGGCGTTCACCCGCACACCCTGCGGGCCCAAATCGGCCGCAAGGTAGCGGACGCTTGCCTCGAGCGCGGCCTTGGCGACGCCCATGACGTTGTACGACGGCATGACGCGCGTGGCGCCTTCGTAAGTCAGCGTCACCAGGCTGCCACCCTCGGTCATCAGCGGCAGCGCGCGGCGGGCGATCTCGGTGAAGGAGTAGCAGGAGATCGTGAGGCTGCGCTGGAAGTTGCCCTTGGTGGTGTCGACGTAGCGGCCCTTCAGCTCCTCCTTGTCGGAGAAGGCGATGGCATGGACCACGAAGTCGAGGCGGCCCCATTCCTTGGTCAGGCGCGCGAACAGACGATCCAGACTGGCCTCGTCCTCGACATCGGCCTCCTCGACGATCCGCGAGCCCAGCTTCTCGACCATGGGCAGCACGCGCTTGCCGAAGGCGGCCCCCTGGTAGGTGAAAGCCATCTCGGCGCCGGCGCCGTGCAGGGCTTGGGCGATGCCCCAGGCGATCGAGCGGTCGTTGGCCACACCCATGACCAGCCCGCGTTTGCCCGCCATCAGCTTGGGGACGTCGGGGAGCTCTGCGGCCTTGGAGGGGGCGTCGGTCGACGGGCCTGCTGTCCCGCCGCCGGAAGCATCGGGGGCGGCCGAGAGAGTCCGATCGTTGGGCATGCTGCCTCTTCTTAGTTGGGGTGGTCGTTTGAAGAAAATGACAAATTGTTGCCCGACGTTTCAGCGACACCTCACGATTTCAGCCGTCGTAGCGCGAGAACAGCAGGCAGGCGTTGGTGCCGCCGAAGCCGAAGCTGTTCGACATCACGGTCTCCAGCCCGGCATTGTCGATGCGCTGACGAGCGATCGGGTAGTCGCCGGCGCCCGGGTCGAGATTCTCGACGTTGGCCGAGGCGGCGATGAAGTCTTCCTTCATCATCAGAAGGGAATAGATCGCCTCGTGCGCGCCGGTCGCGCCCTGGCTGTGGCCGGTGAGCGATTTGGTCGAGCTGACGGCCGGCAGCTTGTTGTTGCCGAAGACGCTACGGATGGCGTCGAGCTCGGTGATGTCGCCGACCGGGGTCGAGGTGCCGTGCGTGTTGATGTAGGCGACCGGCGCATTGCGCCGGGCGGCACCTGGAAAGCCGTCGAGGGCGAGCTTCATACAGCGCGTCGCGCCTTCGCCCGATGGCGCCACCATGTCGGCGCCGTCGGAGGTGGCGCCGTAACCGATGATCTCGGCATAGATCTTGGCGCCGCGCGCTTTGGCAACCTCGAGATCCTCCAAGACCAGGATGCCGCCGCCGCCGGAGATCACGAAGCCGTCGCGATCCTTGTCGTAGGCGCGGCTCGCGCGCGCCGGCGTGTCGTTGTACTTCGACGACATCGCGCCCATGGCGTCGAACAGCACCGACAGGGTCCAGTCGAGCTCCTCGCCGCCGCCGGCGAACATGCGATCGGTCTTGCCGAGCTGGATGCATTCGACGGCGTTGCCGATGCAGTGCGCCGAGGTCGAGCAGGCCGAGCTGATCGAGTAGGACAGGCCCTTGATCTTGTAGGTGGTCGCGAGATTGGCCGAGACCGTGCTCGACATGGCGCGCGGCACCTGGAAGGGGCCGACCCGTTTGGGGCCTTTTTCCTTGGTGGTGATGGCGGCCTGCACGATGGCGCCGGTGGTCGGTCCGCCCGAGCCGGCGACCAGGCCGGTGCGCTCGTTGGAGATCTCGGCCTCGCCCAGTCCGGCATCGGCAATCGCTTCTTTCATGGCGAGATAGGCATAGGCCGCGCCGTTGCCCATGAAGCGCATGAGGCGGCGGTCGACCAGCTCCTCGGGATTGAGCTTGAGCGTGCCGGCGATCTGGCTGCGAAAGCCCAGCTCCTTGTACTGCGGCACGAACTCGATGCCCGACTTGCCGTCCTTGAGCGACTGCGTGACCTCGCGCGCGTTGTTGCCGATCGAGGAGACGACGCCCAGGCCGGTGACGACCACGCGTTTCATGTCAGCTCGCGGCGGCGGGGACGGCGGCAGCATCCTGGAACAGCCCGACCTTGAGGCCGGCGGCCTCGTAGACCGGCTTGCCGTCGGCGTGCACGAAGCCGTCGGCGATGCCCAGGACCAGTTTGCGCAGCATCACGCGCTTGAGATGCACATGGAAGGTGAGCTTCTTCACGGTCGGCACGATCATGCCGGTGAACTTGACCTCGCCGACGCCCAGGGCCCGCCCGCGGCCCGGTGCCTTCATCCAGCCGAGGAAGAAGCCCAGACACTGCCACAGCGCGTCCAGGGGCAGGCAGCCCGGCATCACCGGATCGCCCTTGAAGTGACAGCCGAAGAACCAGAGGTCGGGCTTGATGTCGAGCTCGGCCACGATCTCGCCTTTGCCGAACTGGCCGCCGGTCTCGGCGATCTTGAGGATGCGGTCGATCATCAGCATGGGCGGCAGCGGCAGCTGCGCATTGCCCGGTCCGAACAGGTGGCCTTTGGCGCACTCGATCAGGTCCTCGAAGGTATAGCTGCTCTTCTTTTCGCTCACGCTCATGGTCCCATGCCGCCCGAGGTCGGGGTCGGGCTGAGAATAAGGAGGCCGGCCGTCCAGCGCAAACCGCCGAAATGGGGTCGCGTCGCCCTTTTCAGGCTGCGTCCAGCCGCTTACATATGGGTTCAACGATGGCCGCTACCAGTCCTGACTTTCCTGCGCGCCTGCGGGCCGCCGGCCTGCGCCCGACCCGCCAGCGGGTCGCCTTGGCGCGGCTGCTGTTCGAGGGCGAGCCGCGGCACGTCACTGCAGAAAGCGTGCATGCCGAGGTCAAGGCCATGCGCATGCCGGTGTCGCTGGCCACGGTCTACAACGCCCTCAACCAGTTCCGCGATGCCGGGCTGCTGCGCGAGGTCGTGGTGGCGCCCGGGCGATCCTATTTCGACACCAATACCGGCCATCACCATCATTTCTTCGTCGAACCGGACGGCGAATTGCACGATTTCCCGTCCGACAAGGTGACGATCGCCGGCCTGCCGGCACCGCCCAAGGGCACACGCCTGTCGCGGATCGACGTCATCGTCCGGGTGCGCCGCTAGTCGGCGCAGCCTGGCAAGTTGCGAATCGTTTGCAGATTTTAGAACTGTTCTAAACAGCTTGACGGTCGGCCGGTCGGCCCCCTATATCCGGCTGGCCGACCGGCGAGGGGCCGGTCGCCGAGTTGCATGTTAGGGAGAAAACCATGGCGAACCTCAAGGGATCCAAGACCGAAGGCAATCTGAAAGCCGCCT
>VGCQ01000286.1 GCA_016870055.1 Alphaproteobacteria bacterium
AATCGCCGCCGGGCGTGATGCCAACGCCGAGCAGGCGGCCCTAACTGACAAGTAATCGCAGTTCCGACCCGAGTGGTCGGTCGTCGCCGCCGAAGCTTGCGATCATTGCCGACAGGAACCGGCGAGGTCGGAGGCGGTCGAGACGAACAGTCCGGCCGGCACGAATTGCCAACACGACGAGAAAGGTGGTTTGTGTCCGGCCATTTCCCTCCCGAAAGGGGTGTATTGCGTTCAGTTCGGCGAGGAAACGTGTGGCGCCGAGAACAAACGCCTCGGCTTCGGCACCCTTGAAATGCTCCCGTTGTCGAAGCGCTTCAAAGAGTTTGCTCATTTCGCGATCTATGTTCTCTGGGTAGCAAAACGTGTTGCCATTCTTCGATATCGAGACCGTTCCGAAGCGACCAGCCCAATCGTAGACGTCCTGGAACAGGTGGCGATGGATTGCTCGATAGTGAGCAACACCCAGGCGGCCGTTCGGCAATGGCTCGTCCGCCCGTTGTGCCGTGGCCATTGCCTCGTATTGCTGAAGGGCAGCTCGGTCTCTCAGATCAGGCAGGTTCCTCAGGATCGATGTTCCTGGATAGCAATAGGGATCCTTGAACGCGCCGTACATCGGCTTGCGTCATGTCTAGCGACCGCCCGCATACTTTCGGGCGATCGCCTTCCGTCGATCGGCATTCGAAAGGTGCTCTTGGTCGAATTTCTGGAATTCGGCCCACATCTCGTCCGTCAGACGAATACCCTCAACGGCACTGACCTGGGCAAATCCCTTACGCCCGATCGTAATCGGCGCGGTCGACGTTGGCGGGCGCTTGTCGTTGCTCGCTTTCATGGTCGTAGATTAGCACATCGTTCGGGGCTACGCCCGATGGTAGGGATGTCCGGCCAGTAGCTGCTGGGCGCGGTAGATCTGCTCGGCGAGCATCGCCCGGGCGAGCTGGTGCGGCCAGGTCATGGCGCCGAAGGAGAGCACCAGATCGGCCTGCTTCAGGAGCGGCTCGGCATGGCCTTCGGCGCCGCCGATCAGGAACGCCAGGTCCGACACCGAATTGTCGCGCCAGCGCGCCAGCCGGTCGGCAAAGGCTTGGCTGTCCAATGCCCGGCCGCGGCGGTCGAGGGCGACCAGGGTTGCGCCGGCGGGTGCTGCGGCCAGCAGCAGCTCGCCTTCGCGGAGCACGAGTTGCGCCGGCGGCAGGCGGCGCTTCTCCTCGAGCTCGCGCAGCGTGAGCGGCCAACGGATACGGCCGGCATAGTGCTGGTAGAGATCGCGCTCGGGGCCGCGGCCGGTGCGGCCGATGCAGGCGATCAGCAGCTTCACGCCGGCTTCTTGACGCGCCGGCCGCGGACCGCCTTGGCCTTGGGCTTGGCCGCCTCGGCCTCCAGCGCCCACATCTTTTCCAAGGCATAGAAAGCGCGCGGCTCGGGCCTGAAGACGTGCACCACAACGTCGCCGGCATCGACCAGCACCCAGTCGCCGCCCTGTTTGCCCTCGACCGGCAGCGAGCCGTGGCCGGCCTTCTTGAGGCGCTCGGTCAGGTGCTCGGCGATCGCCACCACCTGCCGATTCGAGCGGCCCGAGGCGATCACCATGTAGTCGGCGAAGGCCGACTTGTCCTTGAGGTCGATGACGACGACGTCCTCGGCCTTGTCGTCATCCAGCGAACGGCGCACCAGCGCGAGCAGCGCCGCGGTGTCCTTGCTCCGATCGGGAAGCATGCGGCTCCCTTCGGATGATTTCTGGTCGATGGTCTGTCCTTTCGGTCGGGCTTTGCGTGGCCGCCGGGCGCGGATCGCCGTGGCGGAATGACTGTCGAGTCGGCTGGCGATGAAGCACCAGGCCGGCGGCGAGCTGACGGCGAGCCGGCGGGCGTGATCGGCGCCCAAACGATAGCGCGCGAAGGTGCGCGGCGCGGGCGCCGCCAGTGCCGCATGTCCCCAACCCGGCCGCGCGAAAGCGGCGATGGGAACGGCGGCAAACAGCTCGCGCCAGCCGCGCCAATCGACCAGTTGCGGCAGGATGTCGGCGCCGGTCAGCCAGACGAAACGCGCCTTGGGGAACGACCGTTTCAGCGCACGCACGGTGTCGATCGTGTAGCGCGTGCCGAGCAGCAACTCGGGCGCCGCGACGCGGATGCGGGCATGGCCCGCCATCTGCCGCGCCCGCGCGACACGGCTTGCCAGGGGCTCCATGCCCTGGTCGGTCTTGAGCGGGTTCTGTGGTGAGACCAGCCACCATACCTCGTCGAGCCCCAGCCGCTTCAGCGCCTCGAGGCTGACATGGCGATGGCCTTCGTGCGCCGGGTTGAACGACCCGCCGAGCAGACCGATACGGCGCGCGGTGTCGCGCGGCACGCCCGGCATCGGGTGGAGGGCCAAGGTCACGGGCGCAAGGTGCCGTTGCCGCGCACGACGTTCTTGTAGGTCGTGAGCTCGACCAGCCCGACCGGGCCGCGCGCATGCATGCGGTTGGTCGAGATGCCGATCTCGGCGCCGAGGCCGAACTCGCCGCCGTCGGCGAACTGGGTGCTGGCGTTGTGCATGACGATGGCGCTGTCGACCTCGTCGAGAAAGCGCTGCGCCGTGGCCGGGTTGGCGGTGACGATCGACTCGGTGTGCTGGCTGCCGAAGCGGGCGATGTGTCGAATGGCACCCTCGACGCCGTCGACCGTGGCGACCGAGATCACCGGCGCGAGATACTCGGTCCGCCAGTCCTTGTCGGTGGCAGGCAGCGCCTTGGCATCGCGCTTTTGCACCTCGGCATCGCCGCGCACCTCGCAGCCCAGCTCGTGCAGCTTGGCGAGCACAGGCATCAGGTGGCTGTCGAGCGCGGCACGGTCGATCAAGAGCGTCTCGGCGGCGCCGCACACGCTGACCCGCCGCATCTTGGCGTTGGCCACTACGTCGCGCGCCATAGCGATCTCGGCGTCGCGATCGACATAAACGTGGCAGATGCCGTCATAGTGGCGCAGCACCGGCACACGGCTTTCGGCCGTGACGCGGTCGATCAGCGACCGCCCGCCGCGCGGCACGATGAGGTCGAGCCATTCGGTGGCGCGCAAGAGCTCGCCCACCAAGGCGCGATCGGTGGTCGGCACGAGCTGTACGCAATCCTCGGGCAGACCGGCATCCTTCAGCGCTCGGCGCAGCAGCTCGACGATGGCTCGGGAGGAATGGAAGCTGTCGGAACCGCCGCGCAGCACCACGACATTGCCCGACTTGACGCACAGCGCGCCGGCGTCGGCGGTGACGTTGGGCCGCGCCTCGTAGATCACGCCGATGATGCCGATCGGCACGCGCACGCGGCTGATGGCAAGCCCGTTGGGCCGCGTCCAGCGCTCGATCTCGACGCCGACCGGGTCGGGCAGGGCGACAATGTCGTCCAGGCCCTTGGCCATGGCCTCGACGCGCGCCTCGGCCAGCAGCAGGCGGTCCTGCAAGGCGGCGCGCATGCCGGCGGCTCGGGCCGCGTCGATGTCGAGGGCGTTGGCGGCGAGGATCGCCGCTCGCTCGCCGCGGATCAGCCGCGCGGCGTCGGCGAGCGCGCGGTTCTTGGCCTCGGTCGGCGCGGTACGCAGGCGGGCGGCGGCGTCGCGCGCACGGCGGCCCAGCTCGGCCACGATCGCGGCGGCATCCTCGGCGGGCTTGGTCTGAACGTTCATCGGCCGCTCCAGTATAGCCCCAACCGTCACTCGACGACGAGATCGTCGCGATGGACCATCTCGTCACGGCCGCGAAAGCCCAGCAGGCGCTCGATCTCGGCGCTCTTGCGGCCGGCGATGCGACGGGCGTCGTCGGCAGCGTAGGCCACCAGGCCGCGCGCCAGCACGCGGCCGACACGGTCCCGGACGTCGACCACGTCGCCGCGACGAAACTCGCCGTCGACGCGCGTGATGCCGGCCGGCAGCAGGCTCTTGCCGGCTGCGAGCGCGCGCACCGCGCCGTCGTCGACCGTGAGCGTGCCCGCCGTCTTGAGCGAGCCCTTGATCCACTTCTTGCGCGCCGACAATGGCGAGACCCCGTTTTCGTAGTCTGGCAGGAACCAGCTGCAGCGTGCGCTGCCCATGATCAAGCCGCCGAGCGCCCCCACGGCGCGGCCGTCGGCGATCACCATGCGGCAGCCCGCCGCCATGGCGATGCGGCCGGCGATCAGCTTGGTCGCCATGCCGCCGTTGCTGAGCTCGGAGGCGGCGCCGCCGGCCATCGCCTCGATCTCCGGTGTGATCTCACGCACCTCGGGGATCAGTCTGGCCGAGGAGTCGGTGCGCGGATCGCCGGTATAGAGCCCGTCGATGTCGGACAGCAGCACCAGGGTGTCGGCCGAGATCATCTCGGCGACGCGCGCGCTCAGCCGGTCGTTGTCGCCGAAGCGGATCTCGTCGGTCGCCACGGTGTCGTTCTCGTTGATCACCGGCACGGCTTTCATCGACAGCAAGGTGCCCATGGTCTGCCGGGCATTGAGATAGCGCCGGCGTTCCTCCGAGTCGTCGAGCGTGAGCAGGACCTGGGCGACGGTGATGCCGTGGCGCGCCAGGGCTTCTTGGTAGGCATGGGCGAGCCTGATCTGACCGGTTGCGGCGGCGGCCTGGCTCTCCTCGAGCTTCAGCGGGCCGGCCGGCAGGCCGAGATGCGTGCGGCCGAGACGGATCGCGCCCGAGGAGACCAGCACCACCTCGCAGCCGCGCTCGTGCAGGCGGGCCACGTCGTCGGTCAGGTTCTCCAGCCAGTCGCGCCGCACCTCGCCCCTGGCCTCGTCGACCAGGATCGAGGAGCCGATCTTGACGACCAGCCGCTTGGCGTCCTGCAGCGAGGTCATGCGGCGTCCTTGACCGCGTCACGCTGCTTGTCGACCAGCTTCACCAGCTCGTGCAGCAACGGCTGCACGCCGTGACGTGAAACGCCCGAGATCACGTGCACGGTCTTGCGGCTTGCCTTGGCGAGCAGGGCGCGTTTGGCGGCAATCTCCTCGTCGGTGAGCGCATCGGCTTTGTTCAGCGCCACGACCTCCTTCTTTCGTACAAGGTTGCCGCCATATGCCTTGAGCTCGGCGCGCACCGTGCGATAGGCGCCCACGACGTCGTCCTCGGTGCCGTCGATCAGGTGCAGAAGGGCACGGCAGCGCTCGACATGGCCGAGGAAGCGCGTGCCGAGGCCGGCGCCTTCATGCGCGCCTTCGATCAAGCCGGGGATGTCGGCCATGACGAACTCGCGGTCGGCCACCTTCACCACGCCCAGCCCCGGATGCAGGGTGGTGAAGGGATAGTCGGCGATCTTGGGCCGGGCGTTGGAGGTCGCGGCGAGGAAGGTCGACTTGCCGGCGTTGGGCAGGCCGACCAGGCCGATATCGGCGATCAGCTTCAAGCGCAGCCAGATCCAGCGTTCCTCGCCCGGCCAGCCCTTGTCGGCGCGGCGTGGCGCGCGGTTGGTCGAGCTCTTGTAGTGCAGGTTGCCGAAGCCGCCGTCGCCGCCCTTGCACAGCACGATGCGCTGGCCGATCCCGGTCATGTCGGCGAGCAGGGTCTCGTTGTCCTCGGCAAATACCTGAGTGCCGCGCGGCAGGCGCAGCACGATGTCCTTGCCCTTGGCGCCGGTGCGCTGGCTGCCCATGCCGTGATGACCGGTCTCGGCCTTGAAATGCTGGGCGTAGCGGTAGTCGATCAGCGTGTTCAACCCGTCGACGCATTCCAGCACGACGTCGCCGCCCTTGCCGCCGTCGCCGCCGTCGGGACCGCCGAACTCGATGAATTTCTCGCGGCGAAAGCCCACGCAGCCCGCGCCGCCGTTGCCGGAGCGGACGTAGATCTTGGCCTGGTCGAGGAACTTCATGGTCGGGGTCTCAAATGAAAAGGGGGAACGGCGAGCCGTTCCCCCTTGCAATCCGATCGGATGGGAACGGCTATTCGGCGGCGATCGGCGCCGGGCGCACGCTCACCTCGACCTTGCCGCCCGTGCGGGTGCGGAACGACACCACGCCGTCGGCCGTGGCGAACAGCGTGTGGTCGCGGCCGATGCCGACATTCTCTCCGGCATTCATCTTGGTGCCGCGCTGGCGCACCAGGATGTTGCCCGCCAGCACCTGCTGGCCGCCGAAGCGCTTGACGCCCAGCCGCTTGCTTTCCGAATCGCGGCCGTTGCGCGACGAGCCGCCTGCTTTCTTGTGTGCCATCTCTGCTCTCCGCTCGCCGCCGCTCGACTAGGCGACGATCTGTTCGATCTTGACCACCGTCAGGTCCTGGCGATGGCCGTTCTTGCGCCGCGAATTCTGACGGCGCCGCTTCTTGAAGACGATCAGGTGCGGCCCGCGCGCCTGGCGGACGATCGAGCCCACCACTTTGGCGCCGGCCACGGTCGGCTTGCCGACCTTGTCGCCGACCATCAGCACATCGGCGAA
>VGCQ01000287.1 GCA_016870055.1 Alphaproteobacteria bacterium
ACGCCTCCAGTTCTTCGAGCGAGCCCAAGCGGCTCAGCAGTTGATCCCAACCGCCATCCAACTGTGATGCAGAAAGCATCTCGCCTATGAATCACAGACTGATTCCCAACGTCAACCTAAAGTTAGCGCCTATGAGCGCGGCCCCCCGAGGTCCGCGCGCGACGACGCTTTAACCGCCGAGCAGGGCGGGTGAGGCCTTGACCTCACGGCGTTCGACCTTCTTCACGACCTCGGTCAGCTTGGCGTGGCTGGGCGCCGGCACGCCGATATAGCCACCGCGCTCGGCGACATAGCCGTTCATGAACTCGATCTCGGTGCGGCGGCCCTTGATGATGTCCTGAGCCATCGAAGGGCGCTGGATATCGGCGCGCGGGTTGGGGTTGACGTTCGAGCCCGGCCGCATGACCGACTCGATCTCGTCGAGGGCGGCCTTGTCGCCCTCCGAGGCGCGGGCCAGCGTCTCGGGCTCCATCTTGCCGATCTTCTCGATGTGGTAGCCGAGCGCCTGGCCGACGCGGACGGCCTCGCCGCCGAGCTTGATCGAGAAGCGGCGGATCGCCTCGTTGCGATCGCAGTCGCTGCTGGTGAGCCCGGTGGCCGCCGACACGCCGTTGCGCATGCCGTTCTGGCAGAGCTTGGACCAGCGTTCGCCCCACAGGTTGGTGGTCGTCTTGGCGCTGTCGATGCGGCCGACCATGTCGCGCAGCTCCTCGACGCGTTTGGTGAGGCGGCCATGCACCTCGCCGACGCGGAACACGGTGTGCTTGTCGCCACCCTTGGCCACGGTGCGGCGGATCCGAGCGGCCTCGAACATGTCGACCGAGATCAGCGAGGCCACCATGCCCACCGTCTTGCCCCAGCCGACGACACCCGCTATGCGCTCCTCGTTCAGGCAATTCTGCAGCGACACGACGAAGCCATCGGGTGCGAGGTACTGCCGGATCAACGCCGTTGCCCATTCGGTGTCGTAGGACTTCACCGCTACGAAGGCGATGTCGACCGGCTTCTGACGTGACAGGTCCTGCATCTCGGTCACGTGCATGGTTTTGGCCTTGGTGACCGTGAACTTCTCCTCCGGCGTCACGCCGTCGAGTTCCAGCCCGCGCTTGCGGATGGCCTCGATATTGTCCGGCCAGAAATCGATCAAGGTCACGTCCTCGCCGGTGTGGGCGAGGTAACCGCCGACATATCCGCCCAAGGCGCCGACGCCGACGACTGCGATCCGCTTGCCCATGATCCTCTCCTCAAGCTGCTGACGGCAGCCGGGCGAGGAACGCCTCGACAGCCTGATTGAAACGCGCCGGCTGATGCAGGTTGGCGGCATGGCCAGCGTCGGGGATGATCGCCTTGGCGGCCCCCTTGATCTTAGTCGCCATATAGTCGGTGGCGGCAAGGAAGCCCGTATCGTCGGCGCCGACCAGCACCAGGGTCGGCACCGCGACCTTGTCGAGCGATTGGATCACCCGGTCGTTCTGCTGCGCCAGCATGCCGCGTGCGGCGCGCGCCAGGCCGCTGGCGTCACGATGGCGCGTCAGCTTGACCTCGTCGCTGGTGTTCAGTGCGGCAAGCCCGCGGGCCTCAAGGTCGGCGGCGCGCCGGTGCGCCGTCTCGTTCCACTTGGCGCGCGCCTCGTCTTTCTTGAAGCCGGGGCCGGTGTCGAACAGCATCAGCGCCCGTACCCGCTCGGCATGGCTGGCGGCGAACGCGAGCGACATGTAGCCGCCCAAAGACAGGCCGGCCACGATCGCCGTCTTGGCGCCGACCTGGTCGAGCAATGCTTTCATATCGGCCACGGTCAACGCCTCGGAGTAGAGGCTCTGGTCGGCCGGATAGTCCGATTCGCCGTGGCCGCGCATGTCCCAGACCACGACCTGGTAGCGATCCTGGAAGGCGGCGATCTGACCGTCCCACATGCGGCAGGTCGAGCTGTAGCCGTGGCTCAGCAGCAAGGTCGGGCCACGGCCATGGACCTCGTAGTGGATGTTCACGCCGTCGCGATCGAGCTTGGCCATGCTTCCTCCTTCAGGGCGCGACGCGCGGCTCGCGGCGAGCGCGGTCGAGATAGCGTTCGGCATCTTCAGCGAGCATCAAGCGGTCCATCACCAGCGCTTGCACGGCAGCTTGCACCTTGGCGACGTAGTCGGGACCGTTGGCATAGCGCTCGGCGATCGACGGCCGGGGATCGCCCGCCGCCTGTCGCGCCGCCTTGTCGACGGGGAAGGGCAGGCAACTGCCATCGCGGTCGGCCAGCTCGCCCGCCGGATAGGGCGTCTTGTACTCGTTCCAGCCGGTGTAGGTGGCGAGGGGCACGGCGATGTCGGGCAGGTGAATGCCGGCCGCTTCGTTACCGTCGGCGTCGACCTTGCAGACGAGCGTGCGATAGGCTTTGGCGGGCGGTCGGGGATGCACCCAGTCGCCCGGTGGCGCCACCTGGTTGGTGGTCCTGACGATCGCTGCGTCGGGGATCGCCGGGAAGCCGGTCTTGCCTGGCTCGACCAGGGTGCCGGCGGCAAGTGTGGGCACGCGGCTCGTCGGCGGCGGCCTGCCCGAGACGACCCACTCGTCGAGCGCGACCAGCAGGGCGCGCACCGCCGGCATGGGATTGTGCGGATTGCGTGGATTGACGTTGGGGCCGCGGTCGGTCGAAGCGCCGGCGCGGCCGCCATGCTGGGTGCCGGCGATCATGTAGACGCGCGAATTGTCGGGCAGCGCGACGTCGCGCTGGCCGAGCGGATCGGTGTGCAACAGCGAGGCGCCCTTCTGCCAGTACTCGGTCGAGGTGTTGGTCTCGATCAGCTTGGGATCGCAGCCGTCGCCACGGAACAGCGAGCCCGACGTGCCGGTGAGGGGATCGGACAGCGCCGCCGTCGAGAACGGGAACTCGTTCTCGGGAAAGTCGTGGTCCTCGTGCTGGGTGCCGGTGCGCGCCGGCTGGGCGAACGGCGTGTTGAAGAAGATGCGGCCGACGCCGGCGATGTGCGAATGGACTCCGTCGAACACCGGGCGGCTGTCCTCGTCGCGGTTGAAGCCTTCGGCGATGTGGTTGCGTAGATAGCGCCCGGCTTGCGAGAAGCCGATTGCCAGGGCATGGCTGATCTTGCCGCCGGTGACGGCGATCGCCGTCGGGTCGTAGCGCAGGAAGCTCACCACGTCGCGCGTCGCGGCGAAGCCCAGCGCCTGCACCTTGGGATTCCTGGCCTGGTAGTGGAACTCGTAGAGATAGCCTGGCTTGGGTTTGTCGCCGGCGCCGAGCTTGATCGTGCGGGCATCGACGAACGACCAATGGCCGGCCGGCAGTTCCTGCGGCGGGTCGGCGGCGCGAGCGCGCACCGTCAGGCGCGCTTTCGACGGGTCCAGACTGGCCGCCTCGTGGCTGAGCTTGAAGGCGTCGAGGTTGCCGGCGCGCGTGCCCGACACGAACTCCTCGCGCACGGTCTTGACGATCGGCTGGCCGCCATCGGTGGCGACGGGCGCCGTCAGCCCGAGCCCCATATTGGCGCGCGGCGCGTCGGGGTCCCAACCCGACCACACGAGGGTGTAGCCCTGGCGCAGCGGGAAGCCGTTGCCGAGGTCGGCCAGGGTCTTGGGATCGTTCACACCCTGCGGTCCGTCGGCGATGTTGCCGAACAGCATCTTGCGGCCGCGGTTGTTCACTTCGTAGAGGATGCGGCCGTTGCCCCGTGTCGGGTCCTTCGGCCGCAAGATGAAGACATCGGCCGAATACTCGACACGGCCGCGGGCATTGACCGGCGCCTTGTCGATCAGCGCGATGCCCCTGTTGCCCGGATGATGGGGATCGACCTCGCCCTTGGCCGTGCCGATCACGCGTTCGTAGGCCCCGACCTTGCCGAACGGCGCGCCGTCGGCCAGCGGTTCGACGCGGGCGATGTCGATCGAGAGCAGCACTAGGCTTTGGCCCGCGCGACTTCCTCCGGCGGGAAGTTCAGCTCGACGCCGACGCCGTCGGGATCGTAGAGGAAGATCTGGCCGGCACCGGTACGCGGCACGATGTTCTCGCGGAATTTCACCTTGTGCTCGGCGAGCCGGTTGCGCACCCCGGCAAGGTCGGTCGCGGCGAAGGCGATATGGTCGAAGCGGCCGGTGTCGTCGAACTTCCTTTCGCTGCCGCGGACCACGATGCCTTCGCGTGGCTGGCGCGGCCCGAGCAGATGCACGGTCGCCACACCGCCGGAGTAGAGCCAGTAACCGGGAAAGCCGAGCGGCGGGCGATCGCCGTTCTCCAGGCCCAGGACGTCACAGTAGAAGTCCTTGGTGCGCTCCAGGTCGGACGGCTCGATGGTGTAGTGCTGCAGGACGCCAAGCGGCATGGTCGGTCTCCGGTGATGATCAGACGAACGTGAGATCGGCGTCGGCACCCAACATCCAGGCGCCAACGGTCTCGAAATGCGACAGCCGGCCCTGCAGCTGCTGGGTCACGGTATGGATGTCGCGGAAGCGGCGTTCGAGAGGGTGGCTTTCGAAGATCGCCGTGGCGCCGGCGGCGTTGTAGGCGAAGTCGACGGCCTCGCGCGATCTGTGGATGGCGTTGGTCGACGCCATACGGATCGTGATGCGCTGATCGATCGAGAGCTTGTCGCCGGCCGAGACTTGCCTCCAGATCGCGGCGACCGACTGCAGCAGGAAGGCGCGGGCCGAGCGGACGCCGACTTCGACTTGAGCAAGGTTTGTCTGGACCACGGCGTTGTCACGGATCGGGCTCGCCTTACCGCGCGGGATCTTGGTGCGCGCCACGTCGACGAAGCTGTCGAGGCAGGCCCGGGCGATGCCGAGCGCCACGCCAGAGAAGCCGAGTTCGTAGCAGGTCATCGCCGACATGCGATAGAGCGGGCCCGACTCGCGGCACTCCCGCTCGAAATCGCGGGTGATCGAATGGTCGGTGCGTACGAAATGGTCGTCGAGCGCGAACTGATCGCTCGCCGTGCCGCGCAATCCGACCACGCTCCAGATGTCGGTCCATTCGACGGCGCTTGCCGGCACCAGCATGGTGCGCTCGACCCGTCGACCTTGGGCGTCGAGGCGCGGTGAGCCGTCGGCCCGGTGGATAGGGCAGTGGGCGCCGATCCAGGTGGCGTGCCGGCCACCCGAGGCGAAGGCCCAGACGCCGGTAACGCGATAGCCGCCCGCGCATTCGATGGCCTTCACTCGCGGGCCCGGCCCCCAGGCCAGGACGGCGCGCGGATCGTCGCCGAAGATCTCCTGCGCCACCGGCAGATCGAGATAGGCCGCCGACATGGCGCAGCCGCCGGCCTGGCTGAGGCACCACGCGGTCGAGGCATCGGCCTTGGCGATCGCCTCGATGACATGGAAGAAGGTGATCGGATCGGTCTCGATGCCGTTGGTCGAGCGTGGCATCAGCAAACGAAACAGCCGGGCTTCGTGCAGCTTGTCGAGGAGCGTCTCGGGCAGCCGCCGTTTTGCTTCGATCTCGTCCGATGCCGCCTCGACAAGAGGCCGCAGCGCCTCGGCGCGCGCGACGATCGCGGGATCGCCGGCCAGATCGGCGGCAGACGGAACGAGCGTTTCCAAAGTTTCCTCTTCGGGGATTGGCCGAAATAGTAGACCATCCCGGCGACCGCAAACCAGCCATCGCGGGCGCCGGCCAAGGTCCGGTTTGCCCGTCGAAACGCTGATTTGTCGGCCTTCAAGGGGGAGACCGAATGAACTGGACCGACCGCCGCCGGCGCTTCCGCGCGATCCTCGCAGGCGACCGCTGCGTTCATCCGGGCTCGGTGTTCGATCCCATCTCGGCCCGCATCGCCGAGGATCTGGGCTTCGAGGTCGGCATGTTCGCGGGCTCGACGGCGTCGCTCACGGTGCTGGGTGCGCCCGACCTGATCGTCCTCACCTTGAGTGAGTTCGCCGGGCAGGCCTATCGCATCAACCGCGCCGGCAACCTACCGCTGATGGTCGATGCCGACCATGGCTACGGCAATGCGCTCAACGCCAAGCGCACCGTCGAGGAGCTGGAAACGGCGGGCGTCGCGGGGCTGAGCCTGGAAGACACCGACCTGCCGACGCCGTTCGGCACGACCAGGCCGCTGCTGACTTCGATCGCCGAGGGCGTCGGCAAGATGAAGGCGGCGCTGGCCGGCCGTCAGGACCCGGCGCTGTGCATCGCCGGCCGCACGAGCGCCATCCAGATCAGCGGCCTCGACGACACGATCGCCCGCGGCAAGGCCTACGAGCGGGCCGGCGTCGATGCCCTGTTCTTCGTCGGCGTGCGCACGCGCGCCGAGCTCGACGCGATCTCGGCCGCGACGGCCTTGCCACTCATCCTGGGCGGCGTGTCGGGTGACCTCACCGACCTTGCCTATCTCGCCGCG
>VGCQ01000288.1 GCA_016870055.1 Alphaproteobacteria bacterium
ATCGGAGGGCCGCGTCGCTCAGGACGACGAGTCGAATTTCAGTGGCCGCTGGACTTGCCGTGGTGCTGAGACGCTCGATTTCCCAGGTACGTCTTGGTCCAGCGAACTTCTGAAGCAGGACACTAGCCGCGCAGATGCGCCGGATGCGAGAGCTTGGCGCGCACCGATGCGCGCGTGCCGATCAGCAGCGAGCCCACGAAGAAGACGCTCGCGAACAGGACGATCACCGGCCCCGACGGCAGCCCGACGTGAAACGACACCAGCAGGCCGACCACGGCCGATGCGAACGCCATGGGGGCGGCGATCAAGGTCATCGACCAGACCTCGCGCGCCCAGAACGAGGAAGCGACCGCCGGCAGCAGGATGAGGCCGAGCGCCATCAGGGTGCCCAGCGCCTGGAACCCCGCCACCATGTTCAGCACTGCCAGCGCCAGGAAAAGGTAGTGGTAGACCGAGCCGCGGATGCCCATGGCGGCAAGGAAGCCTGGATTGAAGCACTCCACGACCAGCGGCCGGTAGATCGCTGCCAGCCCGACCAGGGTGAGCGTCGTGGTCGAAACCACCAGCAACAGCGCCGTGTCGTCGACCGCCAGAATGGCTCCGAACAAGATGTTCATGAGGTCGACCGCCGAGCCGCGCAGGGACACGATCAGCACGCCGATCGCCATGGCCGTAAGATAGGCCGCGGCAAAGCTCGCATCCTCGCGCATGCTGGAAAAGCGGGCGATGACGCCCGAGGCGAGCGCCGTGGCGATGCCGGCCAGGAAGCCGCCCAGGCTCATCGCCGGCAGCGACAGCCCACCCAACAGGAAGCCCAAAGCCGCTCCGGGCAGAAGCGCGTGAGCAAGCGCATCGCCCATCAGGCTCATGCGGCGCAGGATCAAGAACACGCCGATCGCCGAGCCGCCGACCGAGAGCGCGAGGCTTGCCACGAGAGCGCGCCGCATGAAGCCGAATTCGGCGAAGGGCGCGATCAGATAGTCGTAGATCACGACGGGCGGCGGGTGGCGCTCACGCGCTCAGCCGCATCGGCACGTCGCAAGCATCGGCGTGCTCGTCCCACGCCTCGGCCATGGCGCGGGCGCGCAGCAGATTCTCGGCCGACAGGACCTTGGCGGTCGGTCCGGCATCGACCAGTTCGCGCGCCAGCAACAACGTGTTGGGAAAATCGCGGCGCACCTGGTCGAGATCGTGCAGCACGGCGATCACGGTGCGTTGCTCGGCGCGCCACCGGCGGATCACCGACATCAGGTCGGCGACGGTCTTGGAATCGATGGCGGCGAACGGCTCGTCGAGCAGGACGAGGTCGGCGTCCTGCAGCAGCAGACGAGCGAACAGGACGCGCTGGAACTGGCCGACCGACAAGGTGTCGATGGGTCGCCGCTCGAAACCGACCAGCCCGACCGCTTCGATGGCATGCTGGGCGTCGTGGATATCGGCCGACTTCGCGCCGCCGAAGCCGCCGAAGCGCGACCAGCGGCCGAGCAGAACGGTGTCGAGCACCGAAATCGGGAAGGACCGGTCGATCTCGGCCTGCTGCGGCAGATAGGCGATGCGCTTAGCCGTCGATTCGATGCGGCCCTCGATGTGCGGCGCCAGACCGAGCAGCGCCTTCAAAAGCGTGCTCTTGCCCGCGCCGTTGGGCCCGACGATGGCCGTCATCTCGGCCGCCGGAATTTCCGCCGACACGTAGTGCACGGCAGGGTGGCGATCGTAGCTCACCGTCAGATCGACCAGGCGAAGGGCGGCGCTCACAATGCCCACCAGGCGGCCAGCCACAGCGCCGCCGACACGCCGAGTGCTGCCGCAATGCGAGCGGGCGCGCTCATCGCGAGCAGGGTCGTGCCGGGCGAGACGGGTCCGTGCATGGATGCGAATTGTTATAATATTGCGCAAGTCGAGTCCAGCCGGCTGGCTGGCTGGCAATCACCACTCTAACCGTTTGTTGATTGGCAGAACGGCCGTAGCGCGCGCATATCGTTCGGTCATGGAGAGCGTCGTGGGTTCGAGGCGTCGGGTGTTGCTGGGCGCAGCAGCCGCAGCAAGCATGGTGCTAGCAGGCGGCCGTGCCGCTACGGCCCGCCCGGCCGCCGGCGGCGAAGGCCCGTGGGCGGTCGAACTCTTCACCTCCCAAGGCTGCAGCTCCTGCCCACCGGCCGATGCCTATCTCGGCAGTCTGGCGCGACGCCCGGATATCGTGGCGCTGTCGTTCCATGTCGACTACTGGGACTACATCGGCTGGAAGGATCCCTTCGCCACGCGCGCCACCACGGATCGCCAGCGGGCCTATGCACGGGTGCTCAAGCAGCGCTACGTCTACACGCCGGAGATGGTGGTCGACGGCATCGGCCACGATACCGGCCGCGAGCGCACCGCGATCGAGCGGCTGCTCGTGGAAGCGCAACGCCGCTCGCCGCGGCGCGCCACACCGGAACTGTCGCGCACGGCCGGTGGCGCGCTCGCCGTGCAACTTGCACCCTTCGAGCTCGCCAACGGACCGGCCGATGTCACTCTGGCGATCTACGATCGCCGCCAGTCGACGCCGGTCGCCAGCGGCGAGAACCAAGGCCGCACGATCGACAATTTCAACGTCGTTCGCCGCCTCGAGCGGTTGGGCCGGTGGAACGGCGCGGCCGCGAGTTGGACGATCGACGATGTCCGCTTGCAGCCCGGCATCGGCGCGGCCGTGATCGTGCAGCGCGCCGACCATGGGCCGGTGATCGGCTGCAACAAGCTGGAGCCGATGGTCTCCGGCTAGAGCGGCTTGCGCTTAATTGGAACCGCTTGCGGTTCCAATTAAGCGGAAACGCGCCGGTATCGACAGCAGTTCCACAGGGCATGGCGCGCCTCTGGTCAAAGCGGCCGGCCTTGCTTCGGCCACGGCGTGGCGCGATGGTGCGGCGATGTCGCTCTTCAGCGCCACCGGCCGACTGACCGCTGTCCTCGGGCCGACCAACACCGGCAAGACATACCTCGCCATCGAACGCATGCTCGGCCACGAGTCGGGCATGATCGGCTTCCCGCTGCGCCTGCTGGCGCGCGAGAACTACGATCGCATCGTCAAGGTCAAGGGCACCGCGCAGGTCGCCCTGATCACCGGCGAAGAGAAGATCGCGCCGCCGGGTGCGCGCTATTTCGTCTGCACCGTCGAATCCATGCCGCTCGATCGCACCGTATCGTTCCTCGCCGTCGACGAGGTGCAGATGGCGGCCGATCCGGAGCGCGGGCATTTCTTCACCGATCGGCTGCTCAACGCCCGCGGCACGCACGAGACCATGCTGCTGGGCGCCGACACCATTCGCCCGGTGCTGAACCGGCTTCTGCCCGACATCGACGTTGTCGCCAGGCCACGCTTCTCCAAGCTCGCCTATGTCGGTCCCAAGAAGGCGACCCGCCTGCCCCGCCGCTCGGCGGTGGTCGGCTTCTCGGCGAGTGAAGTCTACGCCATCGCCGAGCTGATCCGTCGCCAGCGCGGCGGCACGGCGATCGTGATGGGTGCGCTAAGCCCGCGCACGCGCAATGCCCAGGTCGACATGTTCCAGTCGGGCGAGGTCGACTATCTGGTGGCGACCGATGCCATCGGCATGGGCCTCAACATGGACGTGAACCACGTCTGGTTCGCGTCGCTGCGCAAGTATGACGGCCGCACGCTTCGGCCGCTGCACAATGTCGAGCTGGCGCAAATCGCCGGGCGGGCCGGCCGCCACATGAACGATGGGACGTTCGGCACTACCGCCGAGGTCGGCGGCCTGGAACCCGAGGTCGTCGAGGCGATCGAGAACCACCGCTTCGACCCGCTGCGCGACGTGCAGTGGCGCAACGGCGATCTCGACTTCCGCTCGGTGCCGGCCCTGATCGCATCGCTCAACCGGCCGCCGCCTCATGCCGCCCTGCAACGGGTCCGCGAGCAGGACGACCAGCTTGCCCTGCAGACGCTGTCGACTCATTCGGAGTTCTTGCCCCGCCTGCACGCGCCGCAGCGCATCAAGCTGTTGTGGGAGGTCTGCCAGGTCCCCGACTTCCGCAAGACCATGACCGAGGAGCACACGCGGTTGCTTGGTCAGCTCTTCGAGCACCTGACTCAGGGCGGCGAGCGCCTGCCCGAGGATTGGATCGACGGCCACATCAAGCGGCTGGAGCGCTACGACGGCGACATCGACACTTTGATGGCGCGCATTGCCCATGTCCGCACCTGGACTTATATCTCGCACCGTCCCGACTGGATCCAGCGCGCCGCCCATTGGCAGGAGCGGGCGCGCGCCATCGAGGACAAGCTGTCCGACGTACTGCACCAGCGTCTCACACAAAGGTTTGTCGATAGACGGGCGGCCCTGCTTGTACGAAGATTGCGCGATGAGGGTGAAATGACGTCGTCGGTCGCCGCGGCGGGCGAGGTGTCGGTCGAGGGGGAGCATCTCGGCCGCATCGAGGGATTCCGCTTCGTTCCCGACACGGCCGAAGGCCACGCCGATCAGAAAGCCGTGCTGAGCGCCGCGCTGCGCGCGCTGCGCCAGGACCTGCCGGCGCGTCTGCAGGCCTTCGCGAATTCGCCGGACGGCGAACTCGTGTTCGATGGCCAATTGCGCGTCTGCTGGGGCGGCGGCCCGGTGGCCCGGCTGCTGCCGAGTGGCGACGTGCTGGCGCCCAAGATCGAGGCGCTGCCGTCCGACCTGCTCGACGGGCCGGCGCGCGAGGACGTGCGCAAGCGCGCCGCCACCTGGGTCGAAAAGCGCATTCGCCTTGGCCTCAGCGAGCTGATGGATGCCAGAGCCACCGCCGAATTGCCGGCCGGCGCGCGCGGTATCGTCTTCCAGCTTTGCGAGAGCCTGGGCGTGCTGCCGCGGCGGCCGATCGAGCAGCAGCTCACTCAGCTCGGCGAGGAAGACCGCAAGGCGCTGGCCAAGCTCGGGGTGCGGGTCGGCGTCTACTCGCTCTACTTCCCGAGCATGTTGAAGCCGGTGCCGATCCGCTTGCGCGCCGGCCTATGGATGGTGGCGCGCAACCGCGACACCATCCCGCCGCTGCCGATCGAAGGCCGCACGTCGATGGACCTGCCGCCCGGCGCCGAACGCGACTTCTATGCCGCCATCGGTTATCTGCCATTGGGCGGTCATGCCATCCGGGCCGACATGGTCGAGCGCCTGGCGGCGATGGCGCGTCACGCCGTGCGCGACAGCCGCGAGGCAGCGCGGCGGGCGCAACAGCAGCAGCAGCGGCAGAACCGAGCCGAGGCCAAGACGGCGGTGACGACGGCAACGCCGACCGACGAGATCAGTGAATGGGCGATCGTTGCCGCCGCGTTCGGCGAGGCCGAGGCCGCCGTCGAGCCGGTTGCTGCAGCATCGCCCGAGACGACCGTAGACCAATCGGTGACGGCGGAGATCGCTCCGCCGGAAGCGACGGAGAGCCCGACCACCGAGGGCGAGCCGACGGCACCGGCGCCATCGGCCGATGAGGCGCAGCCGATCGAAGCCAGCGCCGACGCAATCGGCACGGAGCCGTCCGCTCCGGCCGCCCCGACCGTCGAAGAGACTGCAGCCGCCGGGCCGCGGCCGTTGCCGCCAGGCTGGTTCCGGGCGGCGCCGCAGATGATGTCGTTGGTCGGCTGCTCGGAGCCGGAAATGGCCGACGTGCTGCGCGGCCTTGGCTATCGCGTCCACCCGCCGTCGGAAGAGCATGGGCCCTTGTTCGCCTTTTCGGTCAAGCCGCGTTTCGTGCGCGAGCGCGAAGAGCAGCGCGAGCGGCAACG
This sequence comes from Alphaproteobacteria bacterium, assembly GCA_016870055.1. Lineage (GTDB taxonomy): Bacteria > Pseudomonadota > Alphaproteobacteria > Reyranellales > Reyranellaceae > Reyranella. The sequence goes on from VGCQ01000288.1 coordinate 5,750, forward strand.
CCAGCAGCAGCGCCAGCAACGCGACCAGCGCCGCCGCGAGCGGCCGGAGCGACCGAACGAGCGGCAGTTCTTCGCCGACAGTCCGCGATCCGAACCCGGCAAGGGGCGACACGACGAGCGGCCGCCGCGCAACGAGCAGCGCGAGGAGCGGCGAAACGACCGGCCGCCCAGGCCGCCCCGTCGCGACGCTGGCGGACCGGCGCTTCGGCTCTACGCGACGACCGAGAAGAAGGGCGACGCGGCCGCCGATTCGCCCTTCGCCAAGCTGCTCGAGTTGAAACTCGGCGGGAAGAAATAGCCGCTGTGATTGCCTGAGGCGCGATGCGGCTCGACAAGTGGCTGTGGCATGCGCGCTTCTTCAAGTCGCGCAGCCTGGCCACGCGCTACGTCGAAAAATCTCGCTGCCGTATCGATGGCCGCGTCGTCGACAAGCCTCATGCCACCGTCGCCCCGGGCATGGTGCTGACTTTCGCGCTGGGGCCGCGTGTCCGTGTCGTGAGAATCCTCGCTCTGGGCGAGCGCCGGGGGCCGGCCATCGAGGCGCGCGCGCTGTATGACGAAATCGAAACCAGCTGATTCG
>VGCQ01000289.1 GCA_016870055.1 Alphaproteobacteria bacterium
CCCAGCCGAGCAGGCGCGGCAGATACCAGGTGCCCCCCGATTCCGGCAGCACACCACGCTTGGCATAGGATGCCGCGAGCTTGGCCGACTGGGCCATGACGCGGATATCGGCGCCCAAGGCGAGGTCGAGGCCATAGCCCGCAGCCGAGCCGTTCAGCGCGGCGATCACCGGCTTGTCCATGGCGTGGAGCACCGGCGGCGGGGTGTTGCGCAGGTCGATGTTGGTCGGCGTGGCGCCCGAGCCGACACTGAGATTGTCGGTGCCCTTGCTCTGGGCCTCGAGGTTCAATCCGGCGCAGAAGGCGCGGCCGGTGCCGGTCAGGATGACGACGCGCACCGTCCTGTCCTCGTTGGCCCGCACCAGGGCGTCGGTGAGCTGCTTCAGCATCGGGCCGGAGATGGTGTTCATGCGCTGCGGCGCGTTCAGCATGATGGTCGCGATGGCGCCGTCGACGCCATAAAGCAGCTCGTCCGGTATTACCGACGCTGCGGGCTGGGCCGCAAACTGGCTCATGTTTCCTTCACCTGCCGACTACCTGTATGGTGGCGCAGGAGAACACGCCACGCCATGCAAAACCGTTTCATCGATCTCTACAGCGACACCAAGACCAAACCCTCGCCCGGCATGCGGAAAGCCATGGCCGAAGCCGAGGTCGGCGACGAGCAGAAGTACGAAGATCCCACCGTCAACCGCCTGCGTGAGCGGATTTGCGAGCTTCTGGGCAAGGAGGACTCGGTGTTCCTGCCGAGCGGCACCATGGCCAACCAGATCGCCATCCGGGTGCATTGCCGGCTGGGCGACGAGGTGATCGCCGATCGCACGGCGCACATCATCAATGCCGAGACCGGCGGGCCCGCCGCCAACGCCGGCGTGATGATCCGCACTGTCGAGGGACCGGCCGGCGTGTTCACCGGCGAGCAGGTCACGGCGGCCTTGCGCGATCCCAACAGCCGCAATGCGCCGCGCTCGCGGCTGGTGTCGGTCGAGAACACCTCGAACGGCGGCTTCGGCACGGTGTGGCCGCTCACCACCTTGCAAGGCGTCTCCAAGGTCGCCCACGAAGCGGGGCTTGCCGTGCACATGGACGGCGCCCGGCTGTGCAACGCCTCGGTGAAGTCGGGTGTCGCAGCCAAGGACTACGCCGCCTGTGTCGATTCGCTGTGGCTCGACTACACCAAGGGTCTCGGCGCTCCGGTCGGCGCGAGCCTCGCCGGCTCTAAGGAGTTCATCAGGGAGGCGTGGCGGCAGAAGCAGATGCTGGGCGGGTCGATGCGCCAATCCGGCGTCATCGCTGCGGCGGCGCTCTACGCCCTCGAGCACAATTGGGATCGCCTCGCCGATGACCACGCCAACGCCCGCCACCTCGCCGAGGGTGTCGCCAACATCAAGGGCCTGTCGGTCGACGTGCCGCGCATGGAGACCAACCTGGTGTTCTTCGAGATCACCAAGCCGGGCTGGACGGCGGCGCGGCTGGTCGATGCCTGCCGCGAGCGCGGCGTCGGCATCGGCGCCAACACCGCGACACGCATCCGCGCCGTCACCCATCTCGACGTCAACCGGCGCGACATCGACACGGCGCTGAAGGTGATCAGCGACGCGCTCGCCGCTTGATGGTGCGCCGCGACGACGAGGCCGTGCGGTTGGCCGCCTTGGCCGGCCGCACGCGACGGGCGAGCAGGCGCCTGATGACCGCTTCGAAAGCCGGATTGCGATTCGGTGGCAGCTCGGACATGTCGGCGCTCCTCGTCCAATGAAAGAACCCCGTCGCCTTTCCATTGTACAACAGCCCTACGGACGATGAACGCTCCTCTTCAGCTCGGCCAGCCGATCACCCGCCGCGAGGACGCCCGGCTGCTGACCGGCCGCGGCCGCTACGCCGACAACACCGCGCCGGCCGACGCCCTGGCCGTCCTGTTCGTGCGCTCGCCGCACGCCCATGCCCGGCTGGCGAAGGTCGCCGCGGCGGCAGCGCTCGCCGCACCCGGCGTGGCCGCGGTCTACACCGCCCGGGATCTGCAGGCCGACAAGGTCGGCCACCTGCCGGCGATAAGCGAGATCAAGGACGAGGCCGGCAACCGCCACCGCGAGCCGGCGCATCTGCCGATGCCGGTGGGCAAGGTACGGCACGTCGGCGACATCGTGGCCATGATCGTGGCCGGCACGCTCGACCAGGCGCGCGATGCGGCCGAGCTTCTCGAGATCGACTACGACGTCCTGCCGGCCGTGGTGACCGCAGCGCAGGCGTTGGCGCCGGGTGCGCCGCTGATCCATGACGACGTGCCCGGCAACCTGATGTGCCGCTGGGGCAAAGGCGACGCCGCGGCAACCGATGCCGCCTTTGCGCGCGCCGCACACGTCGCCAAGCTCTCGATCCGCTCGCCACGCCAGATCGTCCACTACATGGAGACGCGCGCCGCCTGGTCGGCCTACGATGCGGCGCAAGACCTCGTCACCGTCACCTTCTCCTCGCAAGGCGTGCAAATCCCGCATCGCTTGATGTGCGAGCGCGTGCTGGGTGTCGCCAAGGACAAGCTGCGGCTGATCACCGAGGATGTCGGCGGCGGCTTCGGGCCGAAATATCCAATCTACCCCGAGCCGACATTGATCGCCTGGGCGACGCGCAAGCTCCGGCGCGGCCTGCGCTGGATTTGCGAACGCGGCGAGCTGGCGCAAAGCGATAGCCATGCCCGAGATCTTCTCGCCAGCGCCGAGCTGGCACTCGATGTCGAGGGCAGGTTCCTGGGCCTGCGGGTCAGCGCCCAAGCCAACTACGGCGCCTACGTCTCGATGTTCGCCCCGACCATCCCGACCACCGGCCTCGCCAAGGTGATCTCCGGCCTCTATTGCCTCCCGGCGATACGGATCGACTTCGACTGCGCCTTCACCAACACCGTTCCGGTCGACGCCATCCGCGGCGCCGGCAAGCCCGAGGCGCTGTTCCTGCTCGAGCGGCTGATCGACATCGCCGCTCACGAAACCGGCCGTACGCCGGTCGAGCTGCGGCGGCTCAATCTGCTCGACGCGGGCGCCATGCCCTATGCCGCGGCGAGCGGCTACACCTACGATGCGGCCGACTGCCGGCGGCTGTTCGACACGGCGCTCGAAGCCGCCGATGAACCGGGCTTCGCCGCGCGGCGTGCAGCTTCCGAAGCAGCCGGCAAGCGGCGCGGTTTCGGCATCGGCTGCCACCTGCATGGCACCGGCGGCATCGCCGACGAGCATGTCGTGGTCCAAGTGCAGCCCGACGGTTTGGTGGCGAGCGTCGGCACGCAAAGCCAGGGCCAGGGCCACGAGACCGTGTTCGCGCAGATCCTGGCGGCCTCGCTCGGCCTGCCGGTCGAGCGGATCGCGATCCGCCAAGGCGACACACTCACCATCCCGCACGGCGGCGGCACCGGCGGTTCGTCCTCGACCATCATCAGCGGCACGACGCTGAAGCGCGCCGCCGATGTGGTGATCGAGCGCGGCCGTGATCTCGCCGCCGAACGACTGGAAGCCGCACCGGCCGACATCGCCTATCGCGACGGCGCCTTCGAGGTCGTGGGTACCGATCGGCGCGTCGGGCTGTTCGAACTGGCGGCTGCCAAGCCGTTCTCGGGCGACGCGCGGTTCGGCGACAAGATCGAGAGCTTCCCGACCGGAATCATGTTCTGCGAGGTCGAGGTCGACCCTGAGACCGGCGCCGTTCGGATCGACCGGCTGGTCGAGGTCGCCGACTGCGGCATCGTAGTCAATCCGCGCCTGCTGGCCGGCCAGCTGCATGGCGGCACGGTGCACGGCCTGGGCAACGCGCTGATGGAAGAAGCCGTCTACGACGAAGAGACCGGTCAACTTCTCGCAGGCACCCTGATGGACTACGCCCTGCCGCGCGCCGACGACACGCCGCCGATCGCCGTCGAAACCATCGTGACGCCCTCGCCCAACAACTTCTTGGGTTTGAAGGGCGTCGGCGAGCTGCCGACCAATGGTGCGCCGGCGGCGATCGGCAATGCCGTACTCGATGCCCTGCGCCCCTACGGCGTTCGCCACATCGACATGCCACTGACAGCCCACAAGATCTGGCGGGCGATTCACGCTTCGTAGGCGGATCGGCGAAGAAATCGAGCGGATTGGCGAAAGACGGATGGATCGGCGGCAATGGCCAGCCGATCATCGCGGCATGTTACGCCGCCTCCTGATCGCTTCGAGTGTCTTGATCCTGATCGCCATCGCCGGCCTTGCCGGCGCGATCACCTTCGATGAACCGGCCAAGCCGCCGACTCTGGCCGCAGGCAATGCCGTTCCCGGGATCGCCCAGTGGAACTTCGCCGAGCTACCGCCGCGACAACACGTGAAGGCACGCGACGGAGCACCGCTCAACTACCGGCATTATCCCGGCCGCGCCGACCGTGCGATCGTGCTGGTGCACGGCTCGACCGCCACCGACGCGTCGATGATGAAGCTCGCGCAAGCCCTGCAGACGGCCGGCGCCTCGGTCTACGCCATCGACCTGCGCGGTCATGGCGGTAGCGGCACGGCCAATGGCGACGTCTCCTATCTCGGTCAGCTCGACGACGATCTCGCCGATCTGGTCAAAGGCCTCGGCATCGACAAGCCCGGCGTCCGGCGCACATTGATGGGCTTCTCGTCCGGCGGTGGCTTCGTGCTGCGCATCGCCAGCAGTCGCTACGCCGGCTTGTTCGACAACTACCTCGCAATCTCGCCCTTCATCGCCCCCGATTCGCCGACCAACAAGCCCAATGCCGGCGGCTGGGCGGGCGTCGCCCTACCGCGCGTCGTCGCCCTGTCGCTGCTCGATCGCCTGGGCCTCGCCTGGTTCCAGGGCCTGCCCGCCGTGCGCTTCGCCACCGACGCCCCGCCGAGCGACCGGCGTACGCCGGTCTACTCCTTCCGCCTCGCCATGAGCCTGCAACTCGGCCGCGACTGGCGCGCGCCGCTGGCGCGCATCACCGCACCGACCGAGATCGTGGTCGGCGCCAACGACGAGCTGTTCAATGCGGGCGCGTTCGGCCCCTTGCTGCAGGCGATCAATCCGCGCATCGGCGTCGCGATCGCGCCCGGCCAAGGCCATCTCGCCATGATCGCCGATCCGGCGGCATTGGCGGCGATCGTGACAGGCTGGCAACGCCTCTCGGGCGGATGACCGCACGATCTGATCTGGGTCAAAGCGCGACGCCGGCGATCGCGATGATGCTTCATCATGTCGAGCACCATCCTTGTCCTCAACGGTCATCCCGATCCCGCGAACAAGGGCCTGTGCCAGGCTCTGGCCGAGGCCTATGCGCAGGGCGCACGCGACGGAGGCCATGATGTGCGACGCCTCGACGTCGCTGCGCTCGACTTTCCTTTGCTGCGCTCGCAGGCCGAGTTCGAGACAGCCGTCCCGCCACCTGCGATCGCCGCGGCGCAGGAGCACATGCGATGGGCGAACCATCTGGTGGTGATCTTCCCGCTGTGGCTGGGCGACATGCCGGCGGTCCTGAAAGGCTTCCTCGAGCAAGTGCTGCGGCCGGGTTTTGCTTTCAGCTACCGGCCGAACGGCTTTCCGGTCAGGCACCTCGCGGGCCGTTCGGCCCGCGTCGTCGTCACCATGGGCATGCCGGCGTTGATTTACCGCTGGTACTTCCGCGCCCATGGCTTGAAGAATCTCGAGCGTAACATCCTGGGTTTCGTCGGCTTCTCGCCGATTCGCGACACCATCGTGGGCAGCATCGGCACCCGCGGTCAGGAATCCCTTCGCCGTGTGCTCGACGAGGTGAAGGCGATGGGCCGCCGTGCCGCCTGAGCGCGATCCGACGGCAAAGGCCTCACGACTCGTCGATCTCCTTCAACGCCGCCGCGATCGCCTCGCGGACGGCGACGGGCTGGCGGCCGATGGCGCGGCCGAGCCGGTCGAGCTGACGGCGCAACGTGTGTACCTGGTCGAGCAGGCCGACCACGGTCTCGATCGCGTCCTCGTCGAAGCCCATGTCCTCGCTGAGGTCGACGAGCAGGCAGGCGCGCGCCACGTCGACCGGCTCGAACACCCAGGACCCGCTCTCGGCCGAGGGACGCAACAGGCCACGCTCGACCCAACGCTCGACATGGATCTCGGTCAGGCGTGCATGGGCGCGCAGCAGCTCGTCGAGCGTGGTCATGTGAACTGCTCCATTTCCTTGCGCGGGTCGTAGGCACGACCGGCCTGCCACTTCTCGAGGAACGCCTTGAGCTGTCCGGCGTCAGGACCACTGATACAGATTTGACGTCTTGAGGAAGAGAGGATTTCCGGCTCATCGTTAACCTGAGGGGAACGAGATGAGACAGAAA
>VGCQ01000290.1 GCA_016870055.1 Alphaproteobacteria bacterium
GGCAGCCACACTCAGGACGTCGCGGATCTCGCCGGCCTCGACCATGCGGAAGGCCTCGGCGAGCGGCACGCGGCGTACGGCCAACTGTTCGGTCGGCTCGGGCGAAGACGGCCCTTGTGTCAGTTGCCAAGCCAGATAGGCGACCGCCCGCTCGTCGCTCACCGAATTGGAGAGGTCGCACCCGACCAGCTTGTGCCAGCGTGCGGCGACGAGACCCGTCTCCTCCGACAGCTCGCGCTTGGCCGAGTCGAGAACATCGAGGTCCAAGGGACCACCGCCTTCCGGGATCTCCCAACTATATTCGTCGAGCGGAAAGCGATGTTGCCCGACCAGGAAGGTATGTCGCTCGGCATCGAGGGGAACGATGCCGATCGCCGCGTTCTTGTAGTGCACCGTGCCGTAGATGCCGGGCGTGCTCGACGGTGCAATGACGTCGTGGTGGGTGACGCGGATCCAGCGATTGTCGTAGACGTCACGGCTTGCGGCGACGGTCCACGGGCCACGCTTGGCGCTCACTCCGCCGCTCCCCGACGGGCGAGCACCTCTTCCGTGTGCTCGCCGAGCAACGGCTCACGATAAAGCGGCCGCGATGGCTCGTCCTTGAAGCGCACGACGGGCGCCAGATGCTTGCGGCCGTCCTCGGCGACGACCACGGCGCCGCGCTTCAGGAGGTTGGGATCGGCGATCGCCTCGGGCAGGGTGTTGACCGGCCCGTAGCAGATGTCGAGCGTGTCGAGCCACTGCATCCAATGGGCCAGCGGCTTGGCGCGGAAGGTGGCGGCGAGGAAGTCGATCACCGGCTTCTGATGTGCGCCCGGCCATTCGCAGAGCGCGATGAACTCTGGCTTGCCGAGCGCAGTGAGCAGGTTCCGGATGAACTTCATCTCCTGGCCGGCAAGCACCAGCTGGCGGCCGTCCGACGTGTCGTAGACGCGATAGAAGGCCGAGCCGCCGGTGGTGCGCTGGTTCTTGACGTCGGGATGCTTGTTCTCGGTGAAGGCGGTGCCGAGCACGTTGGCGCACGACGCCATCAACGCCTCGTGCATGGAGACGTCGATATAGTCACCTTTGCCCGTGGTCTGGCGGCGCAGCAGCGCCATCAACACCCCGGCGAGGCCATGCAGGCCGCTCACCAGGTCGGCAACCGGGATGCCGGGGATCGCGGGCCGGCCGTCGTCGCCCAGGGTGAGCGACAAGACGCCGGTCATGGCTTCGAGCGCCAGATCGTGGGCGGCGCGGCCGGGATAGGCGCCGTCCTGACCGAACGCGCTGATCGAGCAGTAGACGATACCGGGGTTCTCGGCCTTCACCGCCTGGTAGCCGACGCCGAAGCGGGCGGCGACGCCGGGGCGGAACGACTCGACCAGCACGTCGGCCTGGCAAGCGAGGCGAAAGAGATCGGCGCGGCCTGCGTCGGTCTTGAGATCGAGCACGACGCTCTTCTTGCCGCGGCCCATGTTGCGGAAGAACACCGACGTGCGCGAATCGGCCGGTCGGATGTGGCGCCCGGGATCGCCATCGGGCGGCTCGACCTTGATCACCTCCGCGCCGTGATCGGCCAGCGCCGTGGTGAGATAGGGCCCCGGCAGGAACCAGGAGAGATCGACGACTTTCAGACCTTCGAGCTTCATGGCGCTTTACCCAGAAGAGAGCCGTTGTCGGCGCCGAGCGGCGAGCAGGTGGCTTGCGCCGGCCGCTCGCCGTCGATGCGCAGCGGGTTGGCGATGACGCGGAGCGTGCCCTTGGCGGGATGCGGCACTGCCCCGACCATGCCAGCCGAGCGCGTGAAGTCGCTGTCGAGCGCCTGGTCGAGACGGTAGACCGGGGCGGCGGGCAGCAGGCCGTTGAAGCGCTGCAGCCATTCCGCCGTGGTGCGGCTGCGGAATGTCGGATCGAGCGCATCGGTGAGCTCGGCGCGGTGGACGGCCCGGGTGTTGGGATCGGGAAAGCGCGGATCGGCGAGAAGGTCGGCGCGGTCCATCGCCTGGCAGAGCGCCAGCCAGAACTTTTGGGTCATGCACATGACGAAAATCCAGCCATCCTTGGTCGGGAAGGTCTGGACCGGCGCCAATGCCAGATGCGCACTGCGCGGCACGCGCGGCGAGACCGTGCCTTCGTTGAGGTACCAGACGCCGGGATAGGTGAGCTGATGCAGAGCCACGTCATAGAGGCAGGTTTCGACATCGCAGCCCTGGCCGGTGGTCTTGGCGCGCAACAGGCAGGCGAGCAGGCCGACCGTTCCGGTGAGCCCGCTCATGCTGTCGATCAGCGACACGCCGACCCGCGTCGGCGGACCGTCGGGATCGCCGGTCAGCTCCATCAAGCCCGCCTCGGCCTGCATCAGGAAGTCGTAGCCCGGCCAGTCCGAGCGCTCGCCCGTCCGGCCGTAGGCCGAGATGTGCAGGCAGACGATCTCGGGTTTGATGTGCTTCAGGCTCGCATAGTCGATGCCGAGCTTGGCCGGTTGGCTGCCGCGCAGGTTGTTGACCACGCAATCGGCAGTGCCGACCAACGCCTCGAACTGGCGGCGACCAGCCGACGACTTGATGTCCAAGGTCACGCTCTTCTTGCCGAGGTTCCAGGCCTGGAAGTACTCACTGTCGTTCGGGCCGAGCTTGTGCGGCCCGACCTGGCGCGAGGGATCGCCGTCGGGCGGCTCGATCTTGATCACCTCGGCGCCGAGCTCGGCCAGGAACATGGTGCCGTACGGCCCGGCGCCGAACTGCTCGAGCGTGAGCACGCGGATGCCGGCGAGAGGCTTGGCGCTCATAGCTCGGCATGCCGCTTGATCCATTGCCGGGCGATGATGATGCGCTGCATCTCGTTGGTGCCCTCGCCGATGCAGGTGAGCGGCGCATCGCGATACAGCCGCTCGATGTCGTATTCCTTGGAGTAGCCGTAGGCGCCGTGGATGCGCATGGACTCGATGCTGTTCTCCAGTGCCGCCTCCGAGGAGAAGTACTTCGCCATGCCGGCCTCGAGGTCGCAGCGCTCGCCGCGATCGAAGGAGTCGGCGGCATCGAGCGTGAGCAACCGCGCCGCGCGCGCCCGCGTCGCCATCTCGGCAAGCTTGAGCTGGATCGCCTGATGCTCGCAGATCGGCTTGCCGAAAGTCTTGCGGAGCTGGGAGTAACTGGTGGCGAGCCGCAGTGCGCCCTCGGCGATGCCGACGCCGCGGGCTGCCACGTTGATGCGGCCAAGCTCCAGGCCGCCCGCCACCTGGGTGAAGCCGCGGCCTTCGACTTCGCCGATCAGGTGATCGGCCGGCAACCGATAGTCCTCGAAGATCAGCTCGCCGGAGTCGATCGACTTGTAGCCGAGCTTCTCGAGCTTGCGGCCGACGCGAAAGCCCGGCCCCTTGGGCGCGATGAAGAGGCTCATGCCCGAGTAGCGCGGCGACGCCTCGGGGTTGGTCTTGACCAGCAGCGCGAAGCAAGAGCCCTCGATGCCGTTGGAGATCCAGGTCTTGGTGCCGTTCAGCACATAGTGATCGCCGTCGCGCCGGGCGGTCAGCCGGATCGCCTGCAGGTCGGTACCGGCATCGGGCTCGGTGAGGGCAAGCCCGCCACGGATCTCGCCGGAGGCGAACTTGGGCAGCCAATGCCGCTTCTGCGGCTCGGTGCCGAACTTCTCGACGGCGAGCGCCAGCATCAGATGGGAATTGAAGATGCCGGTGAGCGCCATCCACACCGAGGAGATCTTCATCACGATCTCGGCGTAGGTGCGGGCCGGCAGGCCGAGCCCGCCATAGTCGGGACTCACCGTGGCGCCGAACAGGCCGAGCTCCTTCATCTGCTCGACGATCTCGGCCGGCCAGCGGTCGGCATGGTCGAATTCCTTGACCCGGGGCGCCACCTCGCGCTCGACCCAGCGGTCGATGGTGGCGAGAAGCTGCGCCTCGTCGGCTTTGTCGATTTTGGTCATAGCGACCCTCCCATTCACTTATTAGTTCAGGCGGGCTGGATTGGCTTTCTTTGACAAGTCATAAGCGAAATGTATATCTTATGGATATACATCGAGGTTGCCATGCCGACCCAAGTCCTGATCGCAAAATGGGGCAATAGCCTTGGCTTACGCGTGCCACGCGATATCGCCGCTCGCGTCGGGTTGACGGCGGGTGCGCGCGTCGATCTCGAAGCTCTGGACGATGGCCGCATCATTGTCAGCCGGTCGCGGCGCCGCTTCACGCTCGACGAGCTGCTGGCCGGGATGACGCCAGACAAAGAACATCCAGTGAGCGATGACACGCCACAGGGTGAGGAAATCCTCTGATGTCGTTGCCTGACCGAGGCAGCCTCGTCTGGCTCCTGTTCTCACCACAAGCCGGCAGTGAGCAAGCCGGTCGCAGACCCGGCATCGTCCTGACCACGCTGGCATATCATCAACGCTCGCGGCTGGCCGTCGTCTGCCCAATCACCAGCCGAGAACGAGGCTGGCCGATGGAAGTGAAGCTGCCCTCCGGACTACCGGTCGACGGCGTCGTGCTGGTCGATCGTGTCCGAAGCGTCGATCGTGCGGCACGCAAGATGGAAGTGATTGGCGAGGCGCCGGCCGAAGTGCTCGACGAAATCGACGCCCGACTGGCGCCCCTGCTCAGCTTGTAGTCGCTTCCGATCCTCAGATGGACGCAGGCGCCATCGGCGTCGCGCGCGGCGGTGTTGCGTGTTGCACCGGGCATGATGGGTTCAGCTGATTCCAGCTGAACCCATCATGTTCTAGCTTGCGCAGCGCTCCTCATGCATCATCGCGGGGGGAGCAGAATCCAAGATCAAGGAAGAAGACATGAACCGCCGTCACTTCGCCACCATGCTGGCCACCCTGCCCCTGGCATCGCGGGCCTTCGCCCAGGGCGACGACTGGCCGCAGCGCACCGTGCGCATCGTCTGCCCGTTCACACCCGGCGGCTCGCAGGACAACATCGCGCGCCGGCTGTCGGTCAAGCTCAGCGAGTATCTCGGCCAGTCGTTCGTAGTCGAGAACCGCACCGGTGCCGGCGGCTCGATCGCCGCCGACAATGTCGCCAAATCACCGGCCGACGGCTACTCGGTGCTGCTCGGCAACATCGGCAGCTACGCCCTGGTGCCGCACCTCTATGCCAAGCCGCCCTACAACCCTTTCACCGACCTCGAGGCGGTGGTGTGGATCGGCACGCAGCCCAACCTGCTGTGCTGCCATCCCAACTTCCCGCACGACACGCTGCCCAAGCTGATCGCCGCCGCCAAGAGGGAGCCGGGCAAGCTCAGCTACGGCTCGTCGGGCCTCGGCACCTCGCCCTCGCTCACCATGGAGCTGCTCAAGCAGAAGACCGGCGCCGACCTCACCTTCATCAGCTACCGCGGCGCGGCGGCGGCGGCGGCCGATGTGCTGGCCGGCCACGTGCCGATCTGCATCGCCAACATCGATTCCCTGATGGGCCAGGTGAGCGCGGGCAAGCTCAAGCCCATGGCGACGACCGGCGCACAGCGCTCGTCGGTGCTGCCCGACACGCCGACCTTCGCCGAAGCGGGCTACCCCGACCTCGTCGTCACGTCGTGGTCGCTGTGGTCGGTGCCGACCGGCACGCCGGCCAAGGCCAAGGAGAAACTCAAGGCCGCGACCGAGCGGGCGCTGAAGGACCCCGACGTGCTCGCCAGCATGCGGCAAGGCGGCTTCGAGCCGGGCAGCCTGTCACCGGCCGAGATCGATGCCTTCCTCAAGGCCGAGCACAAGCGCTGGGGCGAGGTCATCCGTGCCGCGGGCATCAAGCCGGAATAGGCAGCTCGTCCCCGACCTGCTGGCACCCGGTCTCGACCTGGTGTTCTGCGGCACCGCGCCCAGCCCCGCCTCGTTCGAGGCGCGCGCCTACTATGCCAATCCCGGCAACGCCTTCTGGCCGACGCTGTTTGCCGTCGGGCTGACGCCGGAACGCCTGGCGCCGCAGCGCTACCCCGAGCTTCTGGCGCTCGGCATCGGGCTCACCGACCTCAACAAGACGGAGTATGGTTCGGACCACGAGCTCAGTCCCGACGCCATGGACGCCACCGCCCTCCGCGCCAAGTTGCGCCGCTTCCGGCCCGCCGCCATCGCCTTCACCAGCAAGCGCGCGGCGTCGCTGGCGCTCGGCGTGAAGTCGCCTGCCTACGGACGCCAAGCCGAGCCGATCGAGGGCGCGGCGGCGTTCGTGCTGGCCTCGCCGTCGGGTCGCGCCCGCTCGTTCTGGACATTGGCGCCGTGGCACGCCGCGGCGGCCTTCGTCGCCCGACGCCGCGCC
>VGCQ01000291.1 GCA_016870055.1 Alphaproteobacteria bacterium
GGGTGCGGCTGTCGGCGGAAACCGGCATCGTGGAATTCCTGTCGCGACCGCGCAACGCCGCAGCGGACTGGTCGCTCAATGCGCGTGGCATCGCGGCGCGCTCGCCGATCGCCGAGCAGGCGTCGCGCGGCGCCGACGAAAGCGGCCGCATCGCCGTGCCGCGCGCCAAGGTCTACGAGGTCTCGCGCGGCTTGGGCTTCGACTACGGTCCGACCTTCCAGCGCGTGCGCCACGTGTCGTTCCCTCATCCCAAGCGCGGGGTGGCGATCCTCGACAAGGACCCCGGCGTGACGATCGCTGGCCAGACGGTCGACATCACCGGCCTCGACGCGGCCTTCCATTCGCTGTTCGCGACCGAGGAGGCCGGCGTCGCCGACATGCCGATGAAGCGCATGCTGCCGGTGCGTTTCGGCCGTGTCCGGGCCTTCGCGCCCGGAACCATGGCCGCCCGCACCGTTTCGCGCACCCTGCGCCAGTCACTGAGCTCGATCGTGGCCGACATCGAACTGGTCGACGAAACCGGCCGGCTCGTTCTGCTCGCCGAGACCGTCCGCGTGATCGAAGCGCCGGTCGCCGCTGCGGTGGACCCACGGACGCTGACCTACCGCACGGCGCGCTGGCATCTGGAGCGCCCCGGCGAGCCGTCCGTCGTGGCCTTGCCGGGTACGGACGTCGCGCCGAACAGCCGAGCGGCCGAGGCCGCCGCGGTCAACGAGGCCTTGCTGCTCCTGGAAGCCGGATGCCTGCGCGCCGCCTGGGAAGCCTTCCACGATGGCGACGCGCTGGTCGGTCGCCGCAACCGACCGCCGGAAACAGAAGCCGCGGTCGATTGGCCGACTTACCTCTGCTCGTCGCTGCTTTGGCATCTCGAGACCAAGGGACTGGTCTCCGACGATGCAGGCCAGCTCACCCTCGCCGACAATTGCAGCCTGCCGGCGATCGACTCGGTGGTGCGGACACTGACCAGCCGTCACCCGACGATGGCCGCAGAAGCGGCAGGGCTGGCGCGCATCGGCGAAGTCGTCGCGAGACTCGTGGCCGGCGACCAAAACGTCCATGGCGAGCTCGACTCGGCGCATTGGCGGCAAATCGAATCGGCATCGCGGCAAGTCTCGCTGCTGCGCGCCGCCGCTTTGGAGAAGCTGAAATCCGCCTTGGCGCGCGCCCCCGCCGATCGGCTGGTCCGCGTGTTGGCGATCGGCGCCGAGCATGCCCATCGGTTGGCCGAGTTCCTCGCGTTTTTTGCCAATGCCGAAGCGGTGGTGACCGACCCCGATCCGGACAGGGTCGAGCAAGCACGCGCGGTCTTGGGCGACGCCTTCGGGCGCCTGCGTTGCGCGGCGTGGTCCGAAGTCGAGAACCTGCCGGCGGCCAGCTTCGACCTCGCCATCGCCATCGACGGGCTGAGCGAGATAGCGGCCACCGGCGACGGACTCGAACGGATGCGCCGCCTGTTGCGACCACAAGCGCCGCTGATCGCCGCGGAACCCTCGCCGAGCGCGTTCTGGGACGTCGTGCGCGGCGTGCGCGCGACCTGGTGGTCACGATCGGCGAGCGCTGATTTTCCGGTCGGCGCCCTGTTGACCGAGCGCGAGTGGGTCGACGAGCTTGCGACTGCAGGCTTCACGGCGGTCGACGGCAGTGCGGTGCTGGGCGACGTCAGCATCGGCGTGATGATCCAAGGGCTGGCCGGCCGGCCATCGGCGACAGCCGACGACATCAACGGCGATCCCCATCGCTGGGAAGGCGCGCGCACCGCCATCGGCGCCGCCCTGCAAGAGCGGCTGCTTCCCGGCGATGGCGGTCACGGCGCCGAAGCATCGGCCAATCCTCCCGTGGCGGGACCTCCATCGCGCGTCGCCTGGATCATCGACGCCAGCCGTCACGACGCCGTGTCGGCGGCTTACCTCGGCGACCTCCTGACGCAGCTCGCCGAACGATGCGCCAAGCTCGCGGCATCGCCGGCCCCCCTGTCGGTGATCGTGACATTCGACCAGGCGCCGGCCGGCAACCGGCCGGATGGCCATCCCTTGTGGTGTGCCGTCACGGCGGCGTTGCGCGTGGCGCAGAACGAGTATCCGGCGCTGGAGATCCGCTGCCTGAGCGTCGTGGGAAGGGACGCGGCGACCATCGACAGTGCCGCGCTGGAATTGATGGCACCCGGCGAGGAACGGGAAGTCTGGTTCCAAGGCGGCAAGCGCTTCGTCTTTCGCATCGAGCATGGCTTGGCTGCGGATGCTACACCGCGCCAGATTGCGGCCGGCAAGGGACTGCGCTTGGTGTCACGGTCGGGCACGAGCCGCGGATCGCTCGCCTGGACGTCGTGCGACCGGACCCCACCGGGCGAGGGCGAGGTCGAGATCGAGGTGGCCGCCATCGGACTCAATTTCCGCGACGTGATGTGGAATCTCGGCCTTCTGCCGGAAGAAGCCCTGGAAGACGGCTATGCCGGCGCGCAGCTCGGTATGGAATGCGCCGGCACGATCAGCGCCGTCGGCTCCAAGGTCGACGGGCTGACCGTCGGCGACCGGGTCGTGGCCTTCGTGTCCGGTGGCTTTGCCAGCCATGTCGTTGCACCGGCCTTCGCCGTCAGTGCGCTGCCGAGCGGGCTCACCTTCGAGGCGGCGGCGACACTGCCGGTCGCCTACCTCACCGCGTACTACTCGCTGGTGCACCTGGCCGGGCTGAAGCGCGGCGAGACCGTGCTGGTGCATGGCGGCGCCGGCGCCGTCGGTCTGGCGGCGCTTGCCGTTGCCCGACATTGCGGCGCGCGCGTGATCTCGACGGCAGGCAGCGACGAGAAGCGCGCCTTGCTGCGCGACCTCGGTGCCGATGCCGTGCTGAACTCGCGCACGCTCACCTTCGCTGATGAGGTCGTGGCGCTGACTCAGGGCAAGGGTGTCGACGTCGTGCTGAATTCGCTGGTCGGCGAAGCCATGATTCGGTCGATGGATTGCCTGAGACCGTTCGGCCGCTTCGTCGAGTTGGGCAAGCGCGACTTCTATGCCAATACGCACCTCGGCTTGCGGCCATTCAGGCGCAACCTCGCCTTCTTCGGCGTCGACATCGATCAGCTGATCGTCGAGCACCGCGATCTCACTCAACGGCTGTTTGCCGAGCTGGTCGCGCTGTTCAGCCAGGGCGATCTCGCGGCGCTGCCGCATCGTGTTTTCGAGGGCGAACGAATCGGCGAGGCGTTCCGGCTGATACAGCGCTCGGGCCATATCGGCAAGATCGTCGTGCACCCGCCAGCGGCGCCGACCGATCTCGCCGCCGTCACAGGCCGTTTTCCTGTCGATGCCTCGGGCCTCCATCTCGTCATCGGCGGCACCGGCGGCTTCGGCCTCGCGACGGCTGCCTGGCTGGCCGACCGCGGGGCGCGACGCATCGTGCTGGCCAGCCGTACCGGCACCCTGTCGCCCGAAGCCGAGGTTCAGGTCGATACGCTGCGCAAGGCCGGCGTCGAGATGCGGGTCATGGCGGTCGACGTCACCGACGGTGGCGCCGTGCAGCGTTTCCTGCGCAACGCCGAGGCGCAGGGCAAGATCAAGGGCATCGTTCATGCCGCCATGGTGCTCGACGATCGGCTGATGGAAGGCATGGACCGCGAGGCGATCGAGGCGGTGCTGCAGCCCAAGGTGGCGGGCGCGCTGCACCTGGCCGACGCCGCCGCCTCGCTGTCGCTCGATTATCTGCTGCTCTACTCTTCTGCGACGACGCTTCTCGGCAACCCCGGGCAGTTCAACTACGTCGCGGCCAACGCCTTCCTCGAAGGTCTGGCGCAGCAGATGCAGCGGCAGGCCGTGCCCGCCCTGGCGGTCGCTTGGGGCGGCATCGAGGATGCGGGCTACCTGTCGCGCAACCTCTCGACCAATGCCAGCCTGCGCAAGCGCTTTTCTTCGAGCCTGCTGGCCGCTCGCACCGCCCTCGAGGCCCTCGATCTTGCGTGCGACGCCGAAGGCCGGCTGACGACAGCGACACTCGCCATCGCCCGGATCGACTGGGCCATGGCCAAGCGCGAACTCGCCGTGGTGCGTGGTCCCTGTTTCGGCAACGTGGCACTGACGGTCGGTGCGCGCCAGAGCAGCGGCTCGGCCATCAACTTGGAGAAGCTGCGGGCGATGCCGCTCGAGCAGGCGAGCGAGGCGCTGCTGGAAGTCGTCGTCGAGGAAATTGCGCGGGTATTGCGACTGCCGCCGAAGGAAGTCGATCGTCATCGGCCGTTGGCCGAAATCGGCATGGATTCGCTGATGATGCTGGAGCTGCGCACCACCGTCGAGGAGTCGCTGCAGGTCGACCTGCCCATCATGTCGCTCGCCAATGGCATCACGCCGGCCGACGTCGCCCGCCGCATCGCCACGTTGGTCGTCGGCGACGCCCAACAGAGTTCCGTCACCGGCACCCTGGCGGCCCTGTCGAGCAGCCATCTGAGCGCCGATGTCGAGGCCATGGACCCGGCCGAGCGTGAAGTCGCCGCGCGGGTGGTGATCGAGCGGACGCGGCGGATCGAGGGTCCGTTGTGATGGCCGACGAATCGCCGACCAACGAGGCACAGGCCACGGTCGATCGCATCCGTCGGGCTTTGATCCATCCTTCGACCAACGTCGAGCCCGCACCGGCGCGCAGGGAGGTCACGGCGGTCGGCGATCGCCCCAACATCGATTTCGGTGCGCTGCCAGAGTACGAGCTGCTCAAGATCCACAAGGCAGCCGGCGACCTCGCCGGCATCGAGAACCCCTTCTACCGGCTGCACGACGGCCTCGCCGCCGACACGACGTCGGTGGCCGGCCATGCGGTCGTCAACTTCTCGTCGTACGACTATCTCGGCCTCAACGGACATCCCGAGATCACCACTGCCGCCAAGCAGGCGATCGACCGCTACGGCACCACGGTCTCGGCCAGTCGGTTGACGGCGGGCGAACGGCAGATCCATCGCGACCTCGAAGCGGCACTGGCGGGGCTGCATGGCGTGGAAGACGCCGTGACCTTCGTCAGCGGCCACGCGACCAATGTCTCGGTGATCGGCGGACTGCTGGGTGCCGACGATCTGATCGTGACCGACAGCCTGATCCACAACAGCGTCGTCGAGGGCGCCAAGCTGTCGGGTGCCAAGCGGATTCTGTGCCCACACGGCGACATCGAGGCGATCGAGCGGGCGCTGCGGCTCAATCGCCGGCGCCACCGTCGAGCCGTCATCATTGTCGAAGGCCTGTACAGCATGGACGGCGATATGCCCGAGATCGGCGCGCTGGTTCGGCTGAAGCGACGCTACGACGCCTGGCTGATGGTCGACGAGGCGCATTCGCTGGGCGTGCTGGGCAGGTCGGGTCGCGGCATCGCCGAGGAGCAGGACGTCGACCCGACCGACATCGACATCTGGATGGGGACGCTCAGCAAGACGCTGGTTTCCACCGGTGGCTACATCGCCGGCAGCCGCAAGCTGATCGAGCTGCTGAAGTACACCTCGCCCGGCTTCGTCTACAGCGTGGGTGTGGCGCCAGCCGTCGCCGCGGCGGCCCATGCCGCGATCGCCGTCCTGCAGCGTGAGCCGTGGCGCATGCAGAAACTGCGGCAGAATGGCCAGCACTTCACCACGGCAGCCAAAGCGCGCGGCTTGGATACCGGCGCGAGCATCGGGGCGTCAGTCGTGCCGATCGTCGTGGGCAGCTCGCCGACGACGGTCATTCTGTCGCATCGGCTGTTGTCGCGAGGTTACAACGTGGTGCCGATCATTTTCCCCGGCGTGGCGGAAAACCAGTCACGGCTGCGCTTTTTCATCACCTGCCGCCATAGCGTCGAGCAGATGACCGGCGTGCTGGACGCCGTAGCCGATGAGCTCCCGGCGATTCGGCAGGCGCCATCGTTCGTGTCGGCGTTCCTAGGCCGTTAGGCACGCTCTCGTTGGGTGGTCCATCCGGCCGACAGCAAATTATTCATGGTTTGTTCTCTAGAGGTTTGCGCTGCGGCGTCATTTACGCAATTTTTCGAGGGAATTTCTAAACGGCAAGGGGGGAGTTGTGGCTTTTCTGCCACGATTGCACAGCTTTGGCGCGATTGCCTCGAGGTAGTGGTTACCAATATGGCCGAAACGTGTTTAATTACGACAACTTCATTAGCGTACGTTGTCAGCTCTGGTCGACTTGAGGGAGATGCACTTGAAGATCAAAATGAAGGCGGTCGTGGCAGCTTGGCCACTTTTCTTGCAGTGTACTAGGAGTGGTGTGTATATTCCGGCCCGAGTTGGCG
>VGCQ01000292.1 GCA_016870055.1 Alphaproteobacteria bacterium
CTCTCGATACGTGGCGTTGTTGCAGGAGGTCCTGATGCGTGGAATCCGCTACATGCTGCTCGGCCTGGTCGGGCTTCTATGGGGTGTCGACGCTTGTCATGCCGGGAATCTAAGCCTCGTGTGGTCGGAGTGGGAGACGTCGGCTGTTCGACGGCAGGGACCGAAAGAAGCCGAAGGCGTCTTAATGTATTTCCACGGCAGATCATCGCGCGACTTGACCAAGGATCCGATCCTCACTCTTTTCGTGGAAATGGCGAATGTCGCGAACTGGGACATTCTGCGGATCAACCGGCATCCCTATGTTGACTGCGAAGACATGGATGAAGATATCCTGCAAGTCGTGGCAAGCGTGGTCGAGCAAGCTCGCCGCGATGGATATCGGAAAGTCGTCGTGGGCGGAGGTTCCGGTGGTGGATGGCTCGCTCTGCGGGCGGCCGCCTTGCCGGGGGTCGATGCAGCGATCGGCTTGGGTCCAGGGACGGCTTATGGTCGATCGGAGTTGAGTCGAACGCGCGACGTTCTCGCCGGCGATCTGGCGCTTGCCCAAGCGAAGCGCGTCGCGATCTTCTTGTTCGAAGGCGACCTGCTGGAGGACCTCGAGGAGCGGCGAGCCGTTGCCTTCCGACGCGCTTTGGACAACAGCGCGTCGAGCTACCTGATCGTCGATCATCCGCCCGACCTGCGCGGGCATCAGGCAATTGGCAGCGGCCGACTGGTGCGTCGATATCGAGATTGCCTGCTGCAACTCATTCGTGACGCCGAGCTGCCAGCAGGTGAGACTTTGTGCTCTCGAACGACGGGCTATGCCGCCGGCGACGACATTGGCTTCCCCGGCTCCGGTCGGTCGCCGACGCTGTCGCCGGATCACAATCCGGCCCTGCTACCCTATCGTGGCCGCTGGCAAGGCGACGACGACTGGGGTTCTTATCTGATTCTTGAAGCGGTCGCCGTCGAATCGAACATGATCGAATTTGCTGCGGGTTGGTCTGATGCCATCGGATCTGGTCGGCCAACTAGAATGGGAAGCTTGTTTTTCCAGCTCGACGAGCACGACGGTTCGATCATCTACAGGCACAATGGTGGCGCGAGCGGCATGTCGGCCAGACTCGAGAGTGCCACCGAACTCGAAGTAACGATGCGCATACCTGATCAAAATGGTCAGATCGTGATGCGCCGAATTCTTCTGAGCAGGCGCGTTGACGATACGGCCGTCAGTCGACCCGCCGAAGCAGTCGAGTGACGCGCCGTTCGCGAAGCCGAGTCGCCATTGGCGCGAGTGGCGCTATCCGTCGCTTTCCTTGCGCCAGGCACCCAACAAGAACACGGTGCGCTCGCCGCGCCGCCCGGCCTGTTTGTGGACCTCGTCGAGGTCGACGCCGCGTATGGTCCACCAATGGTCGGTCACGCGCTTGGCCGCCCATCCGATCAGGAGGAACGTGCCGAAGTAGAGGACGGCGACCAGGAGCGCCCGCATCGGGCGAGCATAAGCCCGCTCCTGGCGCTTAGACCACCTTCCACTGCACCAGCGTGAACGGCGGCTTGGCGTCGTCGTGCGGCTCGAACACCGCCTGCACCTCGGCGCCGATGCGGACCTCCTGTTTGGGATCGCCTAGAAGGTTGCCCAGCATGCGGACATTGCCGGCATCGGGCAGCTCGACCAGCACGACGATGTAGGGGCCGTGGCCTTTCAGCGCCGGATGCACCGGATGCCAGGGCCGCTCCCAGCTATAGATGCGGCCTTTGCCTGAGACCTTGTGCCAGTCGAGATCGAACGATAGGCACTTGTGGCAAATCCACTCGGGTCCCCACTGGAAGGTGCTGCATTTCTTGCAGCGCTGGACCAAAAGCTCGCCGCGGCGCGTGCCGTCCCAATAGGGTTTGTCGAGCCCGTCATTCTCAGGCACGGGAATGGGCAGACCCTTCGGAAGGTAGCTCATAGTGTCGCCTCCGAGCCCAGGATCATGCTGGAGACCGGCGTCACCATGGGGCCGGAGATCACCATCGACACGTCGACCTTGGGCACCTGCGCCGTCGACTGGCCGCGCAACTGACGTACCGCCTCGATCTGCAGCTCGAGGCCGTGCATGTAGCACTCCGCCAAGTTTCCGCCCGAGGTGTTGAGCGGCAGCTTGCCCGCAGGCGCCATCAGATTCTCTGGCTTCAGGAAATCGTTGGCGGCCTCGGCCGTGAAGAAACCATGCTCGACCAGGCTCATCAGCACGCCGCCGGTGAAGTTCTCGTAGCTCTGCACCACGTCGACGTCGGTCGGCTCGATGCCGGCCATGGCGTAGAGTTGCGGCGCCACGGTGGTGAAGCTCGAGGTGGCGTAGAGTGGCGCATTGTGGCTGCGCGCGCCGTTGCGGTACTCCGAGCCCTGCTCCGAACCGAGGAGATACGCGGGCTTGTGCTTGAAGTCGCGCGCCCGGTCGGCCGGCACGATGATCAATGCCGCAGCACCGTCGTTCTCCTGGCAGCAGTCGAACAGGCGCCACGGCTCGACGATCCAGCGCGATTGATCGTAGGCCTCTTCGGTGAGCGGCCGGCCGTGCATCACGGCGCGCGGGTTGCTCTGGGCATGATGGTAGGAGGCGAGAGCGATGGCACGCTGCGCCGACGGCGCGATGTCGTTCTCGTGCAGGAAGCGCATGGCGCGCATGGCATAGCGCTGCGCCGGTGACATCACGCCGTAAGGTGCGTTGAGTGCCGCTTCGCCTGCCGCTGTACCACCGGGCGCTGCCGCGCCGAAGCGCTGGAATTGGCCCTGGGCCAAAGCGCGGAACACCACGACGCAGTCGGCCATGCCGCAGGCCACGGCTGCCGCAGCGTTGCCGACGGCGGCCGATCCGCCGCCGCCCCCGCCGCCCCAGTTCATGTTGGAGAACCGCAGTGCCGGCAGACCGAGCGCCGCCGCGAGCCGCGAGGGATCGTTGCGGTCGTTGGAGTAGGAGGCAAAGCCGTCGATGCGGCGCGGATCGATGCCGGCGTCCCGGCACGCCGCCAGGATCGCCTGCAGGGCGAGCGTGAACTCCGAGACCGGCGACTTGCCGTGCTTGTAGTAGGCGGTCTCGCCGACTCCGGCGATCGCCACCTTGCCGCGCAGGGTGCGTTGGCTCACGGGCGCCTCACGACCGGTAGCGTGCCGGCACCTCGATGCCGAGGAAGCGCGCGCAGTTCAGCCCCAGCACCTTGGCGCGTGTCGCATCGGACAACTGGCCCATCGTGCGTTCGATCGCCTCGGCCGAATGCGGCCAGGTGCCTTCGTGGTGCGGATAGTCGTTGGCCCACATGAAGTTGCCGTCGAGCTTGTGCGCCTCGCAGAGGTCGAGGCCTGCCTTGTCTTCCTGGAATGAGGAGAAGCCATGGGCGCGGTAGTACTCGCTGGGCAGCGCCTTGAGCTTGGGGCGCACCCAGAAGTGGTGCTTCTTGTAGGCCTCGTCCATGGCTTCGAGCAGCCAGGGTACCCAGCCGATGCCCGCCTCGATGGTGGCGAAGCGGATCTTGGGAAAGCGCTCGAGCACGCCCGAGGCGCAGAGATTGGCCACCGGCTCGATGGTCGGCGACAGCGAATGCGAGACGTAGTTGACCACCGCGCCGCCGTTGCCGCGCGCCGCGCGCGGATCGCGGCCGGTCGAGACATGGAAGGTGATCGGCAGGTCGGCGTCGGAGATCGCCGCCCACAGCGGATCGAAATGCGGCAGGTTGTAGTTGACGTGGCCGCTGTCATGGCCGCCCCAGATCGGCTTGCACGGCAGGGTCAGGCACTTGAAGCCGAGCTTCGCCAGGCGCTGGACCTCGGCGATCGAACCCTCGAGGTCGGCGGTGGCGAGCGATCCGGCCGGAATCATGCGGTCCTGGTGACTGCCGAACTGCTCCCATGCCCAGTCGTTCCACACCCGGCACTGCGCCATGGCGAAATGCGGATCGGGCGTGGCCCACATGGCCAAACCTTTGTTGGGGAAGATCAACTCGACGTCGATGCCATCGAGATCGTGGTCGGCCAGGCGGCCGAGCGGCTCGGCGCCGGCCTTGGCTCGGGCTTGATCCTCGCCTTCCAGGGTCGACAGGCGCAACCGGTCGGGCCGATGGCCTTCGCTGACGCGCCACTGCACGCCGTCCTTGTCGGTGATGACCCGCGGCAGGCGATCGCGATACTTGGCGTCGATGCGCTTCAGCCACAGATCGGCCGGCTCGTTGGCGTGACCGTCGGCCGACACCATGAAGTACTTCTTGGCGGCGTCCGGCCGCGCGCTGCGCGGCCAGCCGGCGGTGCCGGGCGATTCGAGGCGCCAGCGGTTGGGCTCGTTGACCACGATCTGGTTCATCGCTTCCTCCTCAACCTTTGTCTCGTTCATTCACTCCGCGGCCGATGTCGCCGATGCCGGTCGCACATCGAGCTCGCGATCGATCTTGTCCAGCACGCGCTGGCAGATTTCCAAGTCGGCCGCCGGTACGCCGGCCAGGACTCGGGTCTGGATCTCACTGCCCACCTTGGCGACACGGACCGCGAGGTCGCGGCCGGCGCGGGTGAGATGGATGCCGCGGGCACGTCGGTCGGTCTCGTCCTCGCGCCGTTCGATCAGCCCACGCCGCTCGAGATTGTCGAGCAGGCGAACCAGTGTCGGCCCCTCGATCGACAGCGCTGTGGCGAGTTCCTTCTGGCGCACGCCGTTGCCCAGCCTGCCGACATAAGCGAGCGGTCGCCATGTCGCTTCGGTGAGGCCATAAACGCGCAGTTCGGCGTCGACCGCCTGGCGCAGACGCCGGGCGATGCGTGCCACGCGGAAACCGAAATCGATGCGCTTGGTCGACATCGCAAAATGTTAGGATGCTAATCATCTAAATGGCAAGGAATTGTCGCCGCCGCGCCGATCTTCTCGCATTGCGACTGCTTGTATCTTGGCGAATCGGCGTCCATTACTCCGCGCCAAACCATGCCGATCCACCTCCGCATCTCCCACCATGACCGCATGGTCGTGTGTGTCGCCCACGGCACCATCGGTCTCGACGACATCCAGAAGGCGCTCAAGGAGTATTGGGAGGCGGATGCGCTCGCCTATCGCAAGATCATCGATGTGGCCTCGGCCAACTCCGATGCGACCTTCGATCGCCTGGTCGAGTTGCTGTCGGCAGCACGCAACGTGCCGAACGCGGCCGAGCGTGGGCCCGTGGCTTTCGTGGTCGATGCCGGCCGCGGCGAGACGGTGCGCGACCTCGCCAGGCTCACCGAGCAAGGCGAGCGACCGATCGGTGTTTTCACCAACCTCCACGATGCCCGCAAGTGGCTCGACGAGGTCTCGCGGGTTCAGCTCAAGGGCTGATGCTCTACTCGAAGCAGCGGGCGGCACGCAGCTTGCAGGAATCGGCCGGCACGTTGGCATTGCACTGCTCCCAGGCCGGTCGCTCGACCTGCTGCAAGGTGTTGCCGGCGCTGAATCCCTCGGCACGGCCGGTCTCGCTGAAAGCGTAGGCGACACACCGGGCTTGAGCCGTGAACTTTATCTTGCAGTAGTAGCCGCAGTTGCCGAGAGCGGCACCTTCGGCCGCACCGCGCGTGGTCGTGCCGACCGAGATTCCCCACAGGCCCGCGCCGTCGCTCGCCACGGCGACCCAGGTCGATGGTTGAGCCGACGCGACGGTGGCGACGGTCGCCGCCAGCAAGGCGCCGATCACGAACCGATATGGAATCATTTGGGCGTGTTCCTCGCCAAGAAGTCGCGCACACGCCGGATCGATTCCTGAAGGAACTCCGGCCCGCGCCAATCCTTCTGCACTTCGATGTCGGGAGCAAGGGCTGCGATCTCGGCGCTGGTGTGAGCGGGATGCGGTTTGTCGGTGCCCGGCTGCAGGTAGAGCGGCGTGCGGCAGTTCTTGACGAAGTCGCGGGTGACGGAAAACACGAAGTCGCCGCCGAACATGTTGCGCCCGAACGACTCGATGGTCGCTTGGCTGATCGACGGGTCGCGGCCGTGCACGGTCTCGTTGTAGCCTTTGACGGCCGCGTCCCAGGTGTCGCGGTTCTCCCACATTCCGATCGGGTTTTGCAGCACGGCGGCGGCGACGCGATCGGGCGCCTGCTCGATGGCCTCGAAGCAGTAGCTGCCGCCGATGCAGCCGCCCATGACATGGAATTTCCTGAAGCCGAGATGGTCCATCAACGCCAGATGATCGGCCGCGAACGTGTGCCAGCCGTGGTCGGGTTCGACATCGGCGA
>VGCQ01000293.1 GCA_016870055.1 Alphaproteobacteria bacterium
AAAGCGCTGCCACGAGTTGCTGGAGGCGGTCGGTCAGGTCGTGTGGGTCGAGGACGAGGCCTTGCTCGATCCGGTGACGGCGCTGTCGGGTAGCGGGCCGGCCTATGTCTTTCTGCTGGTCGAGGCGATGGCGGCCGCCGGCGCCAAGCTCGGGTTGGCGCCCGACATGGCCATGCAGCTCGCCCGCGCCACGGTCGCCGGCAGCGGCGAGCTGTTGCGCCAGTCGAGCGAGCCCGCCGCGCAATTGCGCGTCAACGTGACCAGCCCGGGCGGCACCACGGCCGAGGCGCTCAAGGTCCTGATGGCCGCCGACGGCATTCAGCCGGTGTTCGACAAGGCGCTGGCGGCCGCCACCCGGCGATCCAAGGAGCTTGCCGGATGAAGCCCGCCCGCGACGCCGCTCTCGATGCCTTTATCGGCCTGATCGCCGATAGAGGCTTTGCCGAGGTGACGTTGCACGACGTTGCCGAAGCCGCCGGCTCGAGCCTCGCCGATCTCTACCGGCTCTATCCCGACAAGGTGGCGTTGGTCGGCGCCTTCATGGCGCGGATCGACGGCCAGGTGCTGGCCGGCACGCCAAGCCGGCGCGATCCTGACGAGACCGCGCGCGACCGGCTGTTCGACACCATGATGCGCCGCTACGACGCACTCAGGCCCTATCGCGAGGCCTTGGCGGCGATCCGCCGCGCCGCCACGCGCGATCCAGTGCTGACGCTCGCCATCGGCCCGGCGTTGCGCCGCTCGATGGCAACCATGCTCGAGGCGGCTTCTGTGCCGAGCGAAGGCCTGACGGGTGCACTGCGGCAGAACGGGCTGCTGGCCATCCACTATGCCGTCTCGCGCGTCTACGACAAGGACGAGACAGGCGACCTGTCCAAGACCATGGCAGCCTTGGACAATCGCCTTAAGATGGCGGAGAGATGGGCTCAACTATTTGATAAATATGTGAAATTCTCCGACTCGAGGGTGTTGCCCACGGGCTCCAATTCGCCGGCTGCCTGAATATTTTGTGCGCCGCACAAATATTCCCTTGACTTGCTGCGCTGCACGCTTACATTGCCTCTCATTGCTGCATCGCAGCAAAGCGGTGCGGCCCGGATTTGGGCTTTTCGAACTCAGGAGATTGCCATGTACGCCAACGGCGCTTTCAAGAACCCCTTCACCGACTTCGACTTCAGCAAGATCTCGGGCGAGTTCAAGCTGCCGACCGTCAACGTCGAGACCATGGTCGAGACCGCGCGCAAGAACTTCGCCGTGCTGACCTCGGTCAACACCGCGGCGGTCGAATCGATGAAGACGATCGCCCAACGCCAGGGCGACATGGTGCGTACCGCCATGGAGGACTTGTCCAAGCACGGCAGCGACGTGCTCGCCGCCGCCACGGTCGAGGAGAAGGCGGTCAAGCAGATCGACTTCGCCAAGAAGAGCTACGACCTGGCGATCGCCAACACCAAGGAGCTCGTCGAGCTGGTCGGCAAGAGCCAGGCCGACGCCTTCGAGGCGCTCAATGCCCGCGTCGCCGAGCTGGCCGACGAGGTCAAGGCCGCGATCGCCAAGAAATAAGTCAGTCGTCTGCCGCCAATCGCTTTCCTCGCAAGCCGGGAGAAAGCTGGAGCGGAATGAGGAGAGATGGAACCGCATGCGGTTCCATCTCTTGTCATTCGCGCGCAGCGGTGTTGGGTGTTGCAGCAGGCATGATGGGTTCGGCTGATTCCAGCCGAACCAATCATGTTCTAGGTTGGCGGCATGACCACCATCACCTACGACGACTTCACGCGGGTCGACATCCGCGTCGGCACGATTCTCGAAGCGGCGCCCCTCGAAGGGGCGCGCAAGCCGGCGTTGCGCCTGTCGATCGACTTCGGTCCCGAGATCGGCATACGCAAGTCCTCGGCGCAGATAACAGTTCACTACCAGCCTGACAGCCTGGTCGGCCGGCAGGTCGCCGCGGTGGTCAATTTCCCGCCGCGTCAGATCGGCAAGTTCATGTCGCAGGTGCTGACGCTCGGCTTTCCCGCCGAAGATGGCAGCGTCGTGCTGATCGGCCCCGACAAGAAAGTGCCGAACGGCGGCCGGCTGTTTTGAGCGCGCTTAGAAGACTTTGTGGATCCAGCCGTGCTTGTCGGCGGCGCGGCCGCGCTGGATGTCGACCAGGGCGGCCTTCAGCTCCTCGGTGCGCGTGCCCGGACCGCCGTTGCCGATCTTGAACTCGCCGTCCTTGCTGCGGACCGTGCCGATCGGCGTCACGACCGCGGCGGTGCCGCAAGCGAAGGCCTCGCGCAGGCGGCCGCTGGCGGCATCGGCGCGCCACTGATCGATCGAGTAGGGCTCCTCACGGACCTTGATCGCCTTGTCCTTGGCGAGCGTGAGCAGCGAGGCGCGCGTGATGCCGGGCAGGATGGTGCCGCCCAAAGGCGGCGTCACCATCGTGCCATCGTCGAGCACGAAGAAGACGTTCATGCCGCCCAGCTCCTCGACCCAGCGCCGTTCGACAGCGTCGAGGAAGACGACTTGGTCGCAGCCGTGGCGAATCGCTTCGGCCTGAGCGAGCAGGCTTGCCGCATAGTTGCCGCCGCATTTGGCGGCACCGGTACCGCCCGGGGCGGCGCGGGTGAATTCCTCCGAAACCCAGACCGAGACGGCCGGCGCGTCGGTCTTGAAGTAGGCGCCGACCGACGAGGCGATGACGACGTAGAGATAATCCGACGACGGCTTGACGCCCAGGAAGACCTCGTTGGCGAACATGAAGGGCCGCAGATAGAGGCTGCCGTCGCCGTCGGGAATCCAGGCACGGTCGAGGCTGACCAAGCGGTCGATCGATTCGAGGAACAGCGGCACCGGCAAGCTCGGCATCGCCAGCCGCTCGGCCGATTGCTGGAAGCGCCGTGCGTTCTCGTCCGGCCGGAACAGAGTCGCGCCGCCGTCGGCGGTGCGATAGGCCTTGAGGCCCTCGAAGACTTCCTGGGCGTAGTGCAGGACCGCCGCCGCCGGGTCCATCGGGATCGGCGCCCGCGGCTCGATCCGCGCGTCGTGCCAGCCGCGCTTCTCGTGGTAGCGAATGGTCACCATGTGGTCGGTGAAGACCCGACCGAAACCCGGATTCTTCAGCAAGGCCGCCCGCTGGTCGGCGGGCAGCGGGCTGGGATGCGGGTGATGGACAAACTTGAGGGGCTCAGTCTTGGACATCTCGCTCTCTGAGGTTTCGCCAAATGTAACATAGCCTGTGCCAGCGCAAGCCCCGGAGGGCATTCCGCTCTTCAGGTCGGAATTCGCACCATGACGCGCAATCCGCCCAGCGGCGAGGGCGCCAGCGCCACGTCGCCGCCATGGCTGCGCGCCACGTCGCGCGCGATGGTGAGGCCGAGACCGACACCGCCGGTGTCGACATTGCGCGATTCGTCGAGGCGGAAGAACGGCCGGAACACGTCCTCGTACTTCTCCGGCGGGATGCCCGGTCCGTTGTCGTCGATGGTGATCTCGACCGAGGTGCGGCCGCGCACCGCCTGCAGCTTCACCGTGGTGCCGTAGCGCAGCGCATTGGACACCAGGTTGGTCAGACAGCGCTTGATCGCCATGGCACGCAGCTCGATGTTCATGTCGCCCTGCCAGCTCACCTCGACGTCGGCGTTGTCGCGTCGCGCTCCGGCCGCGACATCCTCGAGCAGCTCGGAAAGATCGACCGGGGCCGGATCCTCGTCGCCCTCGCCGCGGGCGAAGGCGAGATAGCCCTCGATCATGCGTTCCATGTCGGCGACGTCGTCGGCGAGCTCCTTGGTCTCGGGCGAGTCGGGCAGCATGGCGAGCGACAGCTTCATGCGGGTGAGCGGCGTGCGCAGGTCGTGGCTGACGCCGGCCAGCATCTCGGTGCGCTGCTGGATCGAGCGGCGCAGGCGGATGCGCATGGTGTGGAAGGCTGTCGCCGCGCCGCGTACTTCGCGCGTGCCGCCGGAAAAAGCGAAGTCGGGCACCTCGCGCCCCTTGCCCAACGCGTCGGCCGCCACGCCGAGATGCTCGATCGGCACCAGCTCTCGGCGCATGAACCAGATGGCGAGCCCCAGGAACACCAGCGCCAGGCCGACTTGTGCCAGCACGTAGGCGAAGCTCGAGCCGAAGGTCAGCCGCAGATGCGGCACCAGCACATCCATGACGTCGCCGTCGGCGAGCTGGATCTCGAGCAGCATCTGGCCGCCGCCGACGTTGTTGTCGATGTAGAACGGGCGCTTGAGGTCGGCTTCCAGAGCGCCCTGGACCTCGCGGGCGGCGATGTCGAAATACTCCGGCTCCTTGAATGGCCGCACGATGCCCTTGCGGAAGCTGACATAGAGCAGCAGGTCCTGGGCGGCATGGCGGATGATCCAGGCGCGATGCTCGTCGTCGGGAAACTGGGCGCGCAATGCGATCAGCACGCGGAGGTCGCGGACCAGCAGGATGGCGAGCCGGTTGGTGACGTTGTCGCCGCGCTGGCTGTAGAACCACCACGCCGACAGCGCCTGCAGGACAACGATCGGCACGACCAGGATCAGGAGCGCGCGCGCAAACAGCGTCTGTGGTGAATGTCGGTCGGCGAAGCGGGCGACGCACTCGAAGAGGTCGCGGGCGGTGCCGGCATTCATGCGTCGACCAACCGGTATCCCTGGCCGCGGACGGTGCGCAGGTAGCGCGGAAAGGACGGGTCGGGCTCGATCTTGCGGCGTAGCCGCGTGACTTGCACGTCGATCGCCCGCTCGTTGACCGCCGCGCCCACGCTCTTGCACAGCGTTTCGCGGCTCAGCACCTCGCCGAGACGGGCCGACAGGACGCGCAGCAGCGCCGCCTCGGCATCGGTGAGCGGCACGCGCTTGCCCTTGTCGGTGAGCTCGCCCAACTCGCGATCGAACTGCAGGGAGCCGAACGAGACGTTGCGCTGCTCCTCGGCCGGCGCCGCGGCGGTACGTTGCCTGCGGCGCAGCACGCTCTGGATGCGCAGCAGGAGTTCGCGCGGCTCGAACGGCTTGCCGAGGTAGTCGTCGACGCCGGTCTCCAGGCCGGCGATGCGGTCCTTGGTCTCGCCCATGGCGGTCAGCATCAGGATCGGCACGTCGTCGGTGCGCCTGAGTTGGGTCGCGAAGTCGAGGCCGGTCTGGCCGGGCATCATGACGTCGAGCACGATCAGGTCGAAGTCGAGCCCCGCCAACCGGTCGCTCGCCTCGGCGGCGTGTCCCGCGACGGTGACGCGAAAGCCGTTCTTCGACAGGAAGGAGCGCAGCAACTCGCGCAGGCGCGTGTCGTCGTCGACGACCAGGATATGTGGTTTCTCGGCCGAGGCGTCCATGGTCCTCAGCGGCCGCCGCCGCGGACCCGCTTGTCGACCACGACGCGTTCGGCCGGATCGAGCAGGCCGAGCAGCACCTTGCGGAAGCCTTCGACCGCCTCGGCGCCGGTCTCGCGGTAGGCCCGGGCGAAGCGCTGGCTCTGGCGGTCGGTCAGCTCGCGTTCGAGCTTCTGGCCCTGTTCGGTCAGCCACAGCAGACGCTCGCGGCGATCGCGCGCGCCGCTCTTCTGCTCGACATAGCCCTGCTGCAGGAGATCCTTCAGCACCCGCGAGATCGACTGCTTGGTCACCTTCAGGATCGACAGCAGATGGCCTACGGTCTGCCCGGGATGGCGGCCGATGAAGTAGAGGGCGCGATGATGGGCGCGCCCCAGCTGATAGCGTTTGAGCTGCTGGTCGGATTCGAACGTGAAGTCGCGATAGGCATAGAACATCAGCTCTATGCCCTGGCGCAGCTCCTCGTCGCGCAGGAACAGCGGGTTGGCGGGGGGTCTGGAGTCAACCATGCAAGCAACAGCCCGACCATCGTTCGGGGTACATCCTTTCTATCAGGGCCCCAGCCGCCGCCCAAGTCTGGCGGCTGCTGTCCGGCGGCCACCGTTCGGCGGCTACCGTCCGGCGATTGGCGTCGCCATCGTCTATAGCGGCTTGTGACCTTCCGCGTCGCGCAGCGCCTGGTCCTCGACCTGGATGGTGGTGTGCGTGAGGTTGAAGCCGCTCTTCATGGCGTCGTTGGCCGCCACCAGCGTCTCGCGGGCGCGCGCCATGTCGGCGATCACCAGATGGCAGCTCATGGCGTCGAGGCCTGAGGTGATCGTCCAGACATGGAGGTCGTGAACGGAGATCACGCCGGGGATGTCCTTCAGCGCCCGTT
>VGCQ01000294.1 GCA_016870055.1 Alphaproteobacteria bacterium
TCCCGCGAGCGCGCTCCGGCGATGCGCTGCGCTACGCCAAACGGCTCCGCGCATCGCCTCCGCGCGCCCCAACCGGGGTCCCTTTTGCACGCCGATCAGGGGTCCCGATTGAACGCCGATTGACAGCCGTACGCCGGACGAACCCATGGCCCCAATGGGACCTTCAGCTCCGACCTCTAGAATCAGTCCGCAGCGTTACTATGGCCCTTACCTTGGCGGCCACGCTGATATTCAGAGCCCGGAGAATCATCCGCTCTCGCAGGATGAGATCGACTGGATGCGGCGTAGCAATGGCATCCCCAAAGGAGGCCTGCTTTAGCCTCTGTCGGCCCAGGAAAGTTGCCAGATGATTGGAAAACCGATCTTTCGCCCGATGTCACGTCGGCGCCTTCTTGCCGCCACTTGCAGTGTTCCTCTCGCGTTAGCCAGTGGTTGCCGCAACGAAAAAGAGTTACGAGTGCTCAACCCGTTGAGTCTCAACAGGATCGGGGTGAACGAGGTCATTCGCTTGCGCGACCTTCTCGAACAACCTGCGCAGCATGTCTGCTTGCTCGCTCCTTATCGCGATAGGCTGGAAGAGAACGAGCCCCTCAGTCGGCAAGTCAACGCGCATCTGGTGGCGATGAATCTGACATTACACGACAGCGGATTCGCACTGGTCATCGTCAATGGCGACAAGGTCAACGTGCAAATCCTGAGTGTTGCGCGCCATAACATCATGTTCTGGCACGAAGCAGTTCAACGGATTGCCAAGCCGCTTGGCTGTGCCCAAGTCGATCGTGTCCTCGTAACCCGGACGTATGACGGCTGGCTGGTGTTCGGCGAAGAGCGATGAGTCCACTGGGTCACGGTTGGTGATCGTCATGTGTAGTTGCCTCGCACCATCGCGCGTCCACTGCTTCTCCCGCCCGGCTTGCCTTTCACTCGCGTCGGCGCCTGCTTCGCCACCGCCTTCTTCGGCTTGGCACGCAGGAGCTTGCGCATCTCCGCGCCTTTCGTATCCCACCAGTCTGCGAGGATGCGGACGTCCCAGCCGATGCAGAAATGCTTGACGCCCATCTCGATGTATCGCCCGGCGTCGGCAGGGTCGCGCAGCTCGACGCGCGGATGCAGCCCCTTCTTCAGCGCCGTCTGGATCGTCTTGGTCTCTGCCGCCAGCACGTCAGGATGCCCGTGCTGGCCGGTCTTGCCGATGCTCATGGCGAAGTCGGAGGGCCCGAACTGCACCATGTCGATGCCCGGCACCGACAAAATTCGGTCGAGATCGTCCACGCAGGACTTCTTCTCGACCATGATGGCGATCACTATCTCGTTCAGTGCGTCGACATAGGCTGGCGTGCCGCCTTGGCGGACTGTGCCGACGTCGCGGCGCATGCCGACACCTAGGCGGCCTCGGCCGCGCACGCCGCGCGCCATCGTCGTTTCGGCGCGCACCGCGTCGACGGCGACCTTGGCATCGTCGACGGTGCGGATGTCGGCAAATAGTACGCTCTGGAAACCGGAGCCGACTGCTCGCATGGCTTGGTGCGTATACTGGGTCTGCTCGATCTTGATCATGCCGCCTAGCCCGGACACCTCGAAGGCGCGGCCGAGATTGTCGAGGTCGTGCATGGTGAACGGTGCGTACTCGGCGGTGAACTCGACATAGTCGTATTGCTTGGAATGGCCGATCAGTTCGATCAGAGTCGGCCAGGCCGACAGAATGTGCGTTCCGACTGTCGGCTTGCCGGCATTTAGGCGTTCACGCAGCAGATTTCGGCGCATGGCGTTTCCCCGTTGTGGTCGGCGGCCAGTGTGCGCGATAGACTGCGCGAGGGGAAGCGGGGGAGCAGTCGCGTGCAGCGGATCAAGATCACGGCGGCAACGGTGTACATCACCGATATTCCAGTGCGCTTGATGCGGCGCCACGGGTCCGGCGACGTCGCGGGATCGGTGAAAAACGCCATTCTGAAGCTCGAAACCGACTCCGGCATCACCGGTTGGGGCGATGCGGCACCTTGGGCGGTGTTCACCGGCACAATCGAGGCCAATGTTGCTGCGCTGCACGTCTATCTGCGGCCGCTGTTGATCGGCGCCGATCCCTTCCGCATCGAGCAACTCATGTTCGACGCCGACCATGCGGTGGTCGGCCATCCCGAGGCCAAGGCTGCGATGGAGATGGCGTTGTTCGACATCGTCGGTCAGGCGTCCGGCCTGCCGGTCGCCGAGCTTTTGGGTGGCCGCTGCCGGGACGACATTCCGTTGTCGTTTTCCGTGGCCGATCCCGACTTCGACCGCGACATGGAGATGGTGAAGCGGCTCTACGGCGAGGGATTGCGGCTGTTCAAGATGAAGACCGGTTTTGCCGGTCATGCCGCCGACCTAAAGCGCATGGAGCGCTTTCGCAGCGAGCTACCGGCCGATGCCGACCTGCGCATCGACTACAATCAAGGCATGGTCACGCACGATGCCATTCGCCAGCTGCGCGATGTCGAGGCCTTCAAGCCGACCTTCATCGAGCAGCCGGTGCCCGGCCACCATCGCGCCGCCTTGGCCGAGATCACGCGCGCCCTCGACACCCCGGTGCTGGCCGACGAAAGCGTGTTTTCGCCGACGGATGCGCTACGCGTCGCCGCCGAGCGCATGGCCGACCTGGTGAGCATCAAGATCATGAAACATGGCGGCATGCTCGCCGGCCGTAAGGTCTCGGCGATCTGCGAGGCCGCCGGCATCGCCTGCTATGGCGGCGACATGTTCGAGACTGGCATCGCGCATCTCGCCGGTACGCATGTGATAGCCGCGACACCGAATATTTCGTTGGGCTGCGAGTTCTATCAGGCCAAGTACTTCCTCGAGCGAGATTTGCTGGCCGAGCCGTTTCCGATCGTGAACGGCCGAGTAGTCGTGCCGCGAGCCCCGGGGCTTGGTGTCGCGGTCGACGAGGACCGCGTGAAGCACTATGCCGTTGAAACGTTGAAATAGGCGATGGGCTTGCAATTTGCCTGCGTTCTTGACGAGTGCGAAGCTCGACACCTAGAGTCGTCGAGCGTTGCGCCTCCTCGAACGCGGACTGCGAACCGGCAAAGATCGGTCCGACAACGACAAACATCGGCTGAGAGGAGAAGGGACATGGGGATCCGTCGTCGTGACGTCGCTTCGGCGACCGCTATAGCTGCCGCCGCCACCGTCGCTGCAATTGCAGTGCCGGCCCGTGCGCAGCAAAAGAACGAATCGACTTGGGAACTGATCAGACGCACCGGACAGGTGCGCATGGGTGTGTTCGAGTTCTCACCTTACTTCATGCGGGACAAGGCCAGCGGCGAGTGGGTCGGCGCGATGGTCGACATGGGCAAGGACATTGCCAACGAGCTCAAGGTCAAATTCGTACCGGTCGAGGTGGGTGGCTTCGGCGAGGCGGTGCTGTCTCTGCAGTCGGGCAAGGTCGACATGAACTTCGCCTTGCAGGCGACGCCCTTGCGCGCCACCGCCATCGACTTTGCCGGCCCGATCTACTGGATCGAGTGGGTCACGGTGAACCATCCGAATTTCAAGGGTCGCGTGTGGGCTGACTACAACAAGGAGGGCGTGAAGGTCGCCGTCATGACCGGCACGTCCGACGAGCTGTTGCTACGGAAGATGGCACCCAAGGCGACACGCGTCGAGTTCAAGTCAGCGACGGAGATCGCGCTCGCCGTGTCGTCGGGCCGCGCCGACGCCTTCACCACGACGGTGCTGAACTCGATGGTCGCCAAGTCCAAGAACCCCGGCCTCGGCGACTTCGTCAATCCGACACCGCGTGTCGCTCTGCCGGGCTACATCGGCCTTCGCCTGGACGATGATGCGCGTTGGCAGAAGTTCCTCAACCGCTGGGCCGAATGGAACATTTTGCTCGGCCACAACGAGACGCGCATGAAGGCGGCGCTGGCGCGGGAAGGCCTGGAGATTCCTCCGACCATATCGTTTTCGCCCAACTGATGGACAAACAGGCAACCGTGATAGGCGCCGGCATCGTCGGCGTCTGTTGCGCTCTTCATCTTCAGCGCGAAGGCTACAAGGTCCGGCTCGTCGAGAAAGGCGAGCCGGGCATGAAGGCTTCCTTCGGCAACTCCGGCAGCTTCGGCACGGCATCCTGCGTGCCCTTCGCCATGCCCGGCGTGCTGAAGAAGGTGCCGAAGATGCTGTTCGACTCCGAGTCACCCCTGAAGCTTCGATGGGGGCATGTGCCGAGGGCACTACCCTGGTTCCTGCGCTTCATCGCGGCCGCGCGGCCTTCGCGCGTCGAGGAGATCGCGGCTGCCCGAAATTCTCTTCTGGTCCATACCCATGCCGGATATGCGCCGCTGATCGAGGGCGCCGATGCACGCCAGTGGGTACGCGACGACGGTCTGATGATGACCTTCGAGAGCGAGGGGACGTTCCACAACGCCGCCTATGCGCTCGATCTGCGGCGGCGCAACGGCGTGCACATGGACATCCTCGATGGCAACGAGGCGCGCCAGATGGAGCCCGCATTGTCACCCAAGGTGATCAAGGTGGTGTCCTTACCCGACGTCAATCGGACGATCGATCCATTCCGGCTGTGCAGTGCCTTGGCAATGGACTTCTTGCGTCGCGGCGGCGAGATTGTGAATGCCGAGGTTCGCGGCTTCGAGGTTGGCGGCGAGGGCCCGACCAAGATCGTTACCGATCGAGGGCCCATCGATGTCGAGACCGTGGTGCTGGCGGCCGGCGTGTGGTCGCGGCCGCTTGCCAAACAGCTCGGCACGTCCGTTCCGCTGGAGGCCGAGCGCGGTTACCATGTGATGTTCGCCAACCAGGGATTTGAGCTGCGGCGTGCACTCGTCTCGGCGGATCGCAGCGTGTCGATCGCCCATATGCACGAGGGAATACGCGCCACCGGCGTCGCCGAGTTCGCTCCACCCGATGCTGCGCCGGACATGCGCATCGCCGACATGGTGATGCGACATGCCAGGGCTCTGGTGCCGGCCCTGAAGGGCGAGCCTGCGTCGAAGTGGATGGGACCCCGGCCGTCGCATCCCGATTCCAAGCCGGTGATCGGCCGCTCGCCGCGTCACAAGAACGTGCTGTTCGCCTTCGGGCACGACCATTTGGGGCTGACCATGGCCGGCATCACCGGCAAGCTCGTAGCTGAGCTTGCGACAGGCAAGCCCACGACGGTGGACTTGACCCCGTTCAGGCCAGACCGGTTCTGAGATGCTTCTCGCTGCCGCCTACAAGTGGGACTTCGCGCTCGTTCTCAGCTACACCCATCTCTGGGTGAAGGGGCTAGGCGTTACACTGGCCTATTCGGTGGGCACCGTGCTGGGTGGCCTGATCATCGGCGTGGTCTGCGGCATGCTACTGCTGGCGCGGCGCAAATGGATCACGCTGCCGGTGCATTTCTACGTCGAGATCTTCCGCTGCACACCGCTGCTGGTCCAAATCGTTTGGTTCTACTATGCGCTGCCCATCGTACTGCAGGTCGAGCTCCCCGACTGGTTCGCGGCGGGCCTCGGGCTCACCCTCTATATGGGTGCTTTCGCCACCGAGATCTTTCGCGGCGGCATCATCTCGATCGACAAGGGCCAATGGCAAGCATCGCGCGCACTCGGTATGACCGGCGCCGAGCTGATGCGGCACATCATTCTGCCGCAGGCCACCAAGCGCATGGTGCCGCCCTTCGTCAATCAGTCGATCATCCAACTCAAGAACACCTCCCTGCTCTATGTCGTGGCGATCCCCGACCTCATGTACACCGGCTCAATCATCGTCTCCGATACCTTCCGTCCGCTCGAGGTTTATACCAGCGTCGCCATCGCCTACTTCGTGATTCTCTATCCGCTCACCATCTGGGCGGCCCGCCTGGAGGCGCGCGTTGATCAATAGCGGCGTCATGGTGAAGGTCGAGGGCCTGCGCAAGAGCTACGGCACGGTCGAGGCGGTGCGCGGCGTGTCGCTGGAGGTCAGGCGCGGCGAGGTCGTAGTCATGATCGGACCGTCTGGCTGCGGCAAGTCGACCTTCCTGCGCTGCATCAACCTGCTCGAGGAGCCCTCGGCCGG
Source organism: Alphaproteobacteria bacterium (assembly GCA_016870055.1). GTDB lineage: Bacteria > Pseudomonadota > Alphaproteobacteria > Reyranellales > Reyranellaceae > Reyranella. The sequence goes on from VGCQ01000294.1 coordinate 6,040, forward strand.
CACCCTGCAGGTCGGCGACAGACGGATCGACTTCGGAGTGCGCCAGTCGATGCCCCACGGTCGGGACCTGGCACGCTTTCGCGCCCGTATCGGCATGGTGTTTCAGCAGTTCGACCTCTTTCCCCACATGACGGC
>VGCQ01000295.1 GCA_016870055.1 Alphaproteobacteria bacterium
CTCCTGGCCCGAGCGCCTGCAGGCCCTCCTGGGTGACAAATACGCCGTCATCAACCGCGGCATGGGCGGCTACACGACAGCCGAGCACGTCATCCAGACAGCATTCTACGAGCGCACCAAAGGCGTGACACCGACTTGCTCAGTCTACTATGTCGGCTGGAACGACCTACGCAGCGCCAATGTAGCCAATCTCGATCCGGGCTATGCAAACTTCCACCTCCCCGCGCAGGCCGACATCTTCAGGATTCGGCCGACCGACCTGCAGCATTCCTTCTCGGCCCTGGCGATCTTCGCCGGCCGTCTGCTCGGGCGGGCCTTCGACACGATCCGCTTCGACGATCCTGGCGGCACGGTGGGCGGCGAGCCGGACGCCGTCCTCGAACGGATTTTCGCCCGCAATGTCGAAACGATCTCAACCCTCAACCGCGCTCGCGGCATCCGCACACTCTGGGTCGGCCAATTGATGAACCGAGCGGCGCTCACCAGCGCCACGCCAAGTTACTGGATACAGTACGTGCCACCCAACAAGGTCTACGAGTTGATCCAGCGCCTCAGTGCCATCCTGCAGCGCGAGGCCGCGCTCCTTGGTGACGTCTATGCCGGTCTCCCGGTCGAACAACTGGACAACATCGGCTTTGTCGATGAGGGTCACTTCACACTGGAAGGATCGCGGCGCTTTGCGGCGATGCTTGCGCCCGCGATCCGCGAGAACTGCCGGTGACGCTGCCATGGGCCGGCCACGCCTGCATCGGTGGCCGCGGGGCGGGGCACCATGTCACTCCTCGACCGTCGACTATCGTCTTGATCGACGCCGGCACCTCATCCTGATCGTCATCCCATGTCGGTTGACCCGACCTCAGCGGCTGCGTGCTCACGCCGCCACCTCAAACCTCATCATCATAGCCATCTCCGCCGGGCATGATCCCCGTGTGCTCCGGTAGCCGCGCATGCGCGATCTGGGCTTTGGCGGATACCGAATTGTTCCGGAGTTTTGACGTTTAACGCGTGAATTGCGTTTCCTCGATAGCTGGTGCCAAAGCTTCAATATCAGCGCCTCAACCCCTACGAACGTTTTGCCGAACCGGGCCAGGCGTCCGGCGTCGCGATGTCGTCCGGGGGGCGGAAGCCCGGCAACGTGGAGCGAAGTCACGGCCAGAGGGCGTAGGGCAGATAGTCGACCATGGCTCGTGCCCCCAAAGGTCGTGCGAACGCTTTTCGTCGGTGACGGAAAGCGCGAGCATTGTATCTCGATAATAACATTAGTAAATAACTAAATTAATTATTTATTTTACATATTGATTTCGTGTTATATTTCATCATGACATCGACCCGACAGACCGGGGTGGCGAACCGCTTCGGATGCCGCAGGGTAGCGCCAGGAGCGGCTGCCTTTCGGGGCGCCGGCCACGTAGGCTGCCGCCATGCAACCGCTTGCCCCTTCCGCCCTGCCCCCAGGCGTCCGCGCCCGCATCCTGCCCGGTATCAACGGTCTCGACGTCCATCTGCTCGAAGCCGGCTTCGAGCCGGGCAGCCGGCCCGCCGTGCTGTTGCTGCACGGCTTTCCCGAGCTTGCCTACAGTTGGCGCAAAGTGCTGCCGGCGCTCGCCGCCGCGGGCTACCATGCCATCGCGCCGGACCAGCGCGGCTATGGCCGGACGACCGGTTGGGACGCCGACTACGACGGCGACCTCGCGGGCTTCCGGTTCATGAACCTGGTGCGCGACGCGATCGGTGTGCTGTTCGCGCTTGGCCATCGCACCGCTAAGGCCGTGATCGGCCACGATTTCGGCGCCTCGGTCGCGGCCTACGCGGCTTTGATCCGGCCCGACATCTTCAAACGCCTGGTGCTGATGAGCGCGCCGTTTGGCGGCCCGCCGAGCGTGCCGTTCGACACTGCGGCCACCCCTGGGGCCGCGAATGCGCCGGACATCCATGCCGCACTCGCAGCGCTGACGCGGCCGCGCAAGCATTACCAGTGGTACTACTCGACGCAGCCGGCCAACGCGAACATGTGGCAAGCGAAGCAGGGCGTGCACGACTTCCTGCGCGCCTATTACCATCACAAGAGCGCCGATTGGAAAGCCAACAAGCCGTTCGAGCTAAAAGGCTGGACGGCCGAGGAACTGGCCAAGATGCCGACCTACTACATCATGGACCTCGCCGACGGCATGGCCGAAACGGTGGCCAAGGAAATGCCCTCGCCAGCCGAGATTACGGCCAACCGTTGGCTGACCGAGCAAGAGCTTGCCGTCTACAGCGGCGAGTACGGGCGCACCGGTTTCCAGGGCGGGCTGAATTGGTATCGCGTACGCACCAGTGGACAGACGCTCGGCGACCTCGAAGTCTTCACCGGCCGCACCGTCGACGTGCCTGCGACCTTCATATCGGGCCGAAGCGACTGGGGCATCTATCAGATGCCGGGCGCGATCGACCGCATGCAAAAGACCACCTGCACGAAAATGGCGGAGATGCACCTGCTCGAGGATGCCGGCCACTGGGTGCAGCAGGAGAAGGCCGACGAGGTCAACGGCCTGTTGCTGCGGTTCCTGAGGGCGAGCTAGTGGGAGTTATGACCATGAGCCGGCTGTCAGACGACCAACTCTTCACTTCACCCATGACCTTCATGGGTGCGCCCTATGGCCGTCCCGGGCCAGACAACAAGGCGGCGATCCTCGGCATCCCGTTCGACTGCGGCACCAATATGCGCATCGGCGCGCGCGGTGGGCCCGATTCGGTGCGGCAACAGTCGGCGTTGATGCGCCGGTTCAATCCGACACATGCTGACTTCGATCCGGTCTCGGCGCTGGGCCTGGTCGACTGCGGCAACGTCAAGCTGACGCCGAGCAAGATCGTCGATGCCTTTGAGCGCACTGAGCAGGCGGTCGACCGCATCGTCGGGGCAGGCGCCGTGCCCATCACCATCGGCGGCGACGGCTCAGTCACGGTCCCGGTCGCTCGTGCGGTCGGCAAGAAGTACAAAAAGATGGCGGCGCTGCACATCGATTCGCACACCGACTCGTACCCCTATGCCGCCGAGGAAAAGTACAATTCCGCCACCCAGTTCACGCACGTCGCCGAGGAAGGGCTGGTCGATCCGGAGTTCTCCTGGCATGTCGGCATCCGCAGCACGACCTATGCCCAAGGCGTCGTGCCGCGCGCCATGAGCCTCGGCTACAAGGTCGTATCGCTCGATGAGCTGGTGCGCGGCGGCTTTGCCCAGCGCATGGCCGAGTTCCGTGACCGCGTCGGCCAGCGACCGGTCTATCTCTGCTTCGACATGGATGTGTTCGACCCAGCGGTGGCGCCCGGCGTGTGCACACCGTCGTGGGGTGGCCTGTCGGCGCGCGAAGGCATCGACCTGCTGCGCTGCCTGACCGACCTCAACATCGTCGCCGTCGATGTCAATACCGTGAGCCCGCCGCAGGATGTGAACGGCATGGCGGCCCACCTCTGCGCCCATGTGATCTACGAGACGCTCGTGCTGCTCTGTCGACAGATGGGTCTGGCCAAAGGTCGCTGAGGCGGCATTTTCGCTTCAGCGCAGGTACTTGGCGAAGAACGCCTTGGTCCGCGCTTCGGCGTCCGGCGCGGCGCTGGGATCGTAGGCCAGACGATGCGTCCTGCCAGCCGCATCCATGACGGTGCGGTCGGGGCTCTTGCTATCGAAGGCGTGATAGGCATTGGGATAGTAGATCGCCTCGACCAGATCGGGCCGCGCGAAGCCCGCCGCTTGGAGCTGCCGGCAACGGTCGGCCGGCGTCCAGTCATCCTTGTCACCGATCAGGATGAGCAACGGGACGTCGACCGCGCGGTCCAGCAATGCCGAGCACGAGGGGTAGTAGGCGACGACGGCGCGCAGGCCCATGGTGGCAAGGCCGTAGCTCTGCTGCGCAGCGCGCACGGCCGTCCAGCCGCCGTGACTATGGCCGATAAGACCCAGACGATCGGCACGAACACCGGGCTCGGTCGCCAGGAACTTCAAAGCGCCGGCAATGTCGACCACCCGCATATTGCCGCTCACGACATTGCCTCTGCCGCAAACCGACTTCTCGCCGCGCGGTCCAAACGAATCAGGCGCCACGACGACGTAGCCCCAGCTCGTCAGCCGCTTGGCCCAGGTGTCAGTGTGCGGATTGACGCCCGAACAACTATGGGCGAGCACGATCGCTGGAAACGGGCCTGAACCGGGCGGCTTATACAGCCATCCCGTGATCTCCGGCCCGGCCAAGACCGTGCCGACGGCCACGCCGGGAAACCGCACGCTTTGGGCCGCGGCGCCACCGCCGGACAACAGCACGAGGGCAACAATCGCGAGAAGGCGCAGCATATCGCATAGTAGTCGAAACGAAGGACCCCGCCCATCATGATCAAGACCATCGGCCTGCTCGCCCGCAAAGACGGCTGGACCCATGCGCAATTCATGCAGCACTGGGTCGAGATTCACGCCCCGCTCGCGCACGCCGTGCCCGGCCTGAGGCGCTACGTGCAGAACCATATTCTGGGTGAACGCACCCGCGCCGACATCCCGGCAACGCCGGTCGAGATCGACGGCATCGCCGAACTTTGGTTCGACGATCGGGCCGCGCTCGAAGCCGCCGCCCAGTCACCTGAAATGAAGGCGCTGCACGCCGATGGCGCCAGGTTCATCGGGTACATCAGAAGCTACATTGTCGAGGAGAACACCGTCGTCGACAGCAGGATGACTGCTCCGATGTGAGGCCACCCGCCCGCGCGAGGGGGTCCAGCCACATCACGTCTGGCATCTCATTCGCCGCAAAACTGCAGGGTTTGGGTCTCCGACACCAGAGCCGCCAGCTGGTCGAGCGCGGCAACTGCCGCGCCCGAGCCAAGCGTGACGTAGGTGGCTGCAATCCGCCGACTGAAGTTGGCCGGCCGTCGCGCGAAGCCGTCGATCGCGGCCACCGCGCCTTTCTCGTTGAGAAGGTAGACGCCATTCAACGCAAACAGCGTCTGGCAAAGACATGCCACGGCGCGAAACGCGCAGCCCATCAAGTAGGAAAGATCGCTGCGCTCAAGGCTCTTGCGGGCATTGGCCAGCGAGAACTCGGCCTCCCATTCGAAGCGCTCGCGCAGTGCCTGGGCGAGTGCTGGCGGATAGGGCTTGGTCCGAGCCTGCAGGCCGCCCAGCACGCCGCCAGGGTCGTGCAGAACTCGAGCGCAGGCCACCTCGCCGACATAGATGATTTGCAGGAAGGCATGGGGATGGCCCGGCTGGTAGAACCGCTCGACCTTGCCGGCATGGGCATCGTCGATCGCCGCCGTCACCCGATCGAGGTCGCGGTAAAGCAAATCGACCGACTTGCCGTCTATCTTCAGCCAGCCGCCGCCATCGATCCACGGCCCCCAGCCGCCCAATGGCGTCACCTGCGCTTCAGCTCCACGATCGTCCAACCGGGCCGCGGCCTTGGCCAAGGTCGCGACATCGAGTGGCCGACCGGCGCGGTAGTAGAGGCCGATATCGTAGTCGGATACCGCTGTCGCGGTGCCACGGGCGCGCGAACCACCGAGTGCAATTGCCTCGATCCCCGGCACGAGAGCCAACGCTGCGACCACGCGGCACAGCAGGGCTTCGTCATTTGCAACGTTCATGGCTTTTCCCGAGCTCCAACAAGTCCGAAAAGGCTGCGTGCGCCCTATAGTGGGATGGCAATCTACAAGGACGGCCAATGTTCGACCTAGTCATCAAGGATGCGGTGATCCACGACGGCACCGGCGGCGCCCCCGTGCAGGGTGATCTCGCGGTCACCGCAGGCAAGATCGCGGCGATCGGCGGCAAGCTGGGCGCCGCGCAGCAGACCGTCAAGGCCGACGGCCTGGCGCTGGCGCCAGGCATCATCGATGGCCACACCCACTACGATGCGCAGATCACCTGGGATCCTTTCGTCGACCCCTCGCCAGCACTCGGCGTGACGACGGCGGTCCTGGGCAATTGCGGCTTCACCATCGCCCCGTGCAAGCCCGCCGACCGCGATCTCACCATGCGCCATCTTACGCATGTCGAGGGAATGTCACTGGACGCGCTACGCGCCGGTATCCGCTGGGAGTTCGAGAGCTTTCCGCAATATCTCGACATGCTGGAGCGTCACGGTGTCGGCCCCAATGTCGCCTGCTTCGCCGGCCATTCGGCGATCCGCACCTTCGTCATGGGC
>VGCQ01000296.1 GCA_016870055.1 Alphaproteobacteria bacterium
CGCGTTCGCCCGCCGACAACAGCGCGAGCGTGTTGCTGCGATCGCCAGCCCAGGCCGGCGAGCCGTCAGGGTTGCGCGTGCCGAGGAACGTGTCGCCGAACGTCCACAGCGTGCCGCCCGGCACCGGCGTCGGCAGCGCCCCGTCCTGATACAGCACATGCGCTTCGCGCGCACCGTCGGCCGCGATCTCGGGCAAGAATGTGGTCGCGACGATCGCCATCGGCCCCGGGATCGGTGCGGTCGCGCATGCGACCAGCGCGACGGCGGCGACGAACAAGGCCCGTGACGCACACTCTGTCATGACGGGACGGCTGCGAGACGGGGGGCTTCAGTCGTGGGCGGATAGCCGACGAGACATGCCGACACGAGCACCGGCAGGGCGAGGAGTCGATGGATCACTGGCTCCATGAGGTGATTAGGAGTGTACGGTGCTGGCCGGCACCGTGGTCACCGTCACCTGGGTGAACAAGTCGCTGTCCGCGATGGGGCGGAAACATGTGTCCTTGCCGTTGGTCCACAGCGGCGTGGTGCGACCTTCGGCGTGGCGCAGGCGCAGGTTGTCGAGGTAGACCGAGTAGGCACCGGACTTGCCGGCGCGAAACACCAAACCATGTCGCGGCAAGCTACATGAGGCGGTGCTGCACATGCCGATGATGCGGTGTTCCCACATGCCCGGTCCACCTTGCATCTCGGGAGCGGTCGATTGATCGCAGCCGAACCGGTCGACGCCTTCACCGCGTTTCAACAACAACGCGTAGGTGCTGGGTTCGTTGCCCTTGAACGGCGCGTAGAAAAAGCCAGAGCTTGGTGACCCGGCGGCATGCGCCATGTCGATTCCATGTAGTCGGTCGCTGGCTGTGTGCCGTCGATACTAGTGGTTGGAACCACCAGGATTTCCGTGGGTTCGGCCCCGGCGGTCACGGTCACCGTGATGTGCAGCACATCGCCTTCCGGCGCTGGTTTTCCTGCGAGGCTGGCGGGTGGGGCCTGATGAGCGAGGGCCGCGCCCAGCGCTGTCGCTCAGGTGTTCGTCCCTGTCGTGAGTGTGCGCACGGCCGCAGCGTTCTCGCTCGCGATCTCGGTGGTTTCGCTCACATCCGTGCGCATCCCGTAGAGTTCGACTGGATCGAAGTAGCGGTGCAGACGCCAGTCGGCCGTGCGGCTGGTGTCGATGTTACGCCACGCCCAGCAACAACTGTGGAGCGGACTGGCGAGGTCGTCACGCAAGGCAGGCCAGCAATTACGACCATCAAGAGGACGGGTCTCTGGCATCGTCAGCCCGGCCATACCCATCAGCGTCGGGAACATGTCGAGCGCACCGCAAAAACCATCCCATGCTCCAGCGACCACCTTTCCGCGCGGCCAGTGCACCACCGTCGGCAGGCGAGTCTTGCCTTCTTGGACGCTGTGCTGGCTGCCTTGGAATGGCAGATTGCTGCCAGCTTTGGTGGCACCGTTGTCGCTGGTGAATACCACGATGGTGTTGTCGCGCAGGCCGAGTTCATCGAGCCCACTCAAGATGAGCCCGACATTGCGGTCGAGCGCATGGAGCATCGCGGCGTAGACGCGTTTTTCAAGTCAGTCACCGCCGGAACGACATTGGCCAAGTCGGATTCCTTGGCCTGCATCGGCGCATGGATGAGTTGGAACGGCACGAAGCAGAAGAACGGCTGGCGTTGCTCGTGGATGAAGTCGATGGCGTGCCCCGTGACTAGGTCGTGGGTGTAGCCGGTATCGTTGGGGCGGTGTTCGCGATTGTGCGACCAGCTCGCCGGACCCGTGCCGTTGATGGTGCGACGGGTGAACTGGTCGGGTCCTTCGTCGTAGTAGACTCAGGCCTCATCGAAACCATGTTCGTTCACGCCCAGCCCGCCGGTGAACTGTTTGTTCGGCAGGCTTTTGAACGACTCGCGGAAATGCGCGCGTTACTCCGGCGTGTCCGGATCTGAGCCGTTGTGCCACTCAACAAAGACGCCCGTGCGGCAGCCGTTGGCTTTGAATCTTTCGGCGATGGTCGTCTCGGCTGTCTCCAGTTCGCCGCCCGTTTCCGGACCCGCTCCGACGCGGAACGGATGGCGCCCAGTCATCAGCATGGCGCGAGTCGGCGAACAGACGCATCAGCCCATGAAGTTGTCCAGCTTGATGCCTTGTTTGAATAACAGGTCGATGTTCGGCGTGCGCGTGATGCCACCAGGATGGATGCTCAGGTCGCTCCACCGGAGAGCGTCGGCCATCATGTAGACCACATTGGGTTCGCCCGTAGCCGAATCAGCAGCGTGACCGGTGGTCCAACACCAGACCCCCAATGACAAGAGGCAGACAACCACGGGCGGTGCTGCGACATGGGGCGCTCGTCAGCAGCGGACAGGACATCCAAGCGGATGACTTCCGCCGGAGGCGGTCGTCGTCGACCGCGCGGTGGAGGTTCGCCGCAGGTTGCCGGCACTAGGGGAGCATTGTGAACTCCAGACCCGCCGACAGGTTCGTCGACTTGACGGCGGCGGGGTCGCGGTACCAGGCCTGTGCGTCCACGACTTGGCCGGCGGTGGTCGGGGTGCCGAGCAAGCCGGGGTGAGAGGCGATGAAGCTCAGCCAGTCGATGGAGAGCGTTCCGTCACAGCCGCTCGTGCCGCCGGAGTTCTGTTGTTGGGTGCGCGAGGTCGGAGACTTGACGCACAAGACACTCGAGCTGCCGGTGGCCCACGGCGTGTTCATGCGGCCGTTGGTGCCGTAGAAGAACAGGCCCTGCTTCTGACCGGGGACGGGGGCCACGGAGATGTTGAAGCCAGAACTCGCAGCGATGCTCGGCGTGCCGAGCCCGCTGATCTCCGGCACACAACCGCCGCTCGAGGTGCCGGCCGTGCAGTAGGCGACCGGCCCGGAAACCTGATATCTGCGCAGATAAACTCCCACACCGGGGCGGTCGTAGGTCATGTACAAATGTCCGCCTTTCTGCACAAGATGGGGTCGTGTGTAATTTTCAGTAGTAACATGCTTCCGTTCCAGCAGGTTGAAATTGGAATCATAAGCAAGAAGATCAATGTGTTCTTGCCCGATGCTCTGACCGGCGTAGATGTGATTAAGGGCAATGTACCAGCGCTGATTGGTGCTGTCGAAAATGGCTCCCGTGGAAAAAAAATTCCCATCTCCACCGGTGCTGCCAAGTATGTTTTGCGAACTGATTGCTCCCCATGAGCTGTTCCATTTTGTATGCGTGAGACTCGAATTGAAGCCGAAGGTGCTTCCTGTGAAGAGGTGAAATATGCTGTTCCGGTAGACGGAATGCCCAATGTTGTTATGCATGAGCGTTGTGGTTGATATGGGCGACCCCACTGCATTCAGGTTGCTGTTGAACTTGTATACATGATGCTGAGAGGGAGGGTCAAAGTGCAAAACATAAATATAGCTACCGTCGGTAGTCAGTATCATGTCATTGGTAGGGTCTGCAGAACCTGAAACTACAGTGACGATACTTCCAATCCGATTGCCATTTATGTCTGTTTTGAACAGAAATAAATCCCGATCTCCTTGAGTTGAAAATGAAATATATATCTGATCGTTCAAGATGACTGTTTTGTGATCGGTGAGGTTCGGAATGGCGGCAAAATCAACATCAAAAGTCAATTGAACCGGGGGGCTTTGCTGGGAAATGACGGAATAGTTTACCTTGCGCATGAAAATATGCGGTCTGGAAGAAGGGGAAAATACCGTCGTGACGCATAAACTATCGCCTGCATCTGAGCACACACCCCAAATTTGGGCGCTTGAAAACTGAAGGGAGTCAACGAAAGTAAGTATCTGCCCATGGGCATGGCCAATCATTGACAGAGCAAGTGCAAGAAGGCGAGTTCCACTCAGGATGTTCATTGTCATTGGCGAGTTTCCCCATTTCATTTTGGCCCGCGTCTTGTGTGTAGGCGATGTCGCCTTGTACCGTGCCAGCGGCAAGGCCCTGGCATGCCTTGAAATCGGTTGTGGAATTGGGCCAACGGACAGGACCTCCAAGCGGATGACTTCCGCCGGAGGCGGTCGTCGTCGACCGCGCGGTGGAGGCTCGCCGCAGGGTGCCGGCACTAGGGGAGCATCATGAACTCCAAGCCGGCCGAGAGGCTCGTCGACTTGACGGCGGCGGGGTCGCGGTACCAGGCCTGCGCGCTCACGGCTTGGCCGGCGGTGGTCGGGTTGCCGAGCAAGGTGGGGTGCGAGGCGACGAAGCTCAGCCAGTCGATGGAGAGCGTGCCGTCGCAGCCGCTCGTGCCGCCGGAACTCTGTTGTGAGGTGCGCGAGGTCGGAGACTTGACGCACAGATAGCTCGTGCTGCCGCTGGCCCACGGAGTGTCCTTGCGGCCGTTGGTGCCGTAGAAGAACAGGCCCTGCTTCTGACTGGGGACGGAAGCCACGGAGATGTTGAAGCCAGAGTTCGCAGCGATGCTCGGCGTGCCGACCCCGCTGATCGCCGGCACGCAACCGCCGCTCGTAGTGCCCGCCGTGCAGTAGACGATCGGCCCGTAGGGGATGCAGGTGGCGTAGCGGGCGAAGTAGGCGGATCTGTGGGAGCCGGCCGTGCCAAAGTCGCCGCCGACGGCGAGCTGGTTGTTCGGCAGCGCGGCGAGCGCAGCCGGGAGACCTGCACCGTCCAGTCCGCCTACGAGCGCCGACCACGCACTTCCATTCCAGGTCGCGATATCACTCTCCGCGCCCAGCGAGACGCCACCGGCGCTCAGGAAATAGCCACCCGCGACGAGGTCACCATTGGAAAGCACTGCGAGGGCACTGACCCTGCCGCCGACCCCGCCCGCCAACCCCGACCACGCACTTCCATTCCAGGTCGCGATGCCTTGCGTAAAGACGCCGCCAGCGGCCGTGAAAGCGCCACCGGCGACGAGGTCGCCGTTTTGCAGGACGGCGAGGGCGTAGACGGGGTCCGTGTATTGTTGCACGACGGGTAAGTTCACGCCACTTCCCATTGCCGCCCACGCGCTGCCATTCCAGCGCGCGATGTGGTTCACGGCGACGCCGCCGGCGGTCGTGAAGTTGCCACCCGCCACGATGTCGCCGTTCGGCAGCACGGCAATTGCGTTGACAACCGTTTCATTAAAAGCGCCGTTGTAGGTCCCACCCGACATGCCGCTCCCCATCGCTGCCCACGCGCTGCCATTCCAGCGCGCGATGCGGTTTGTGGTGTTGCCGTCGGCGGCCGTGAAGTGGCCACCCGCCACGATGTTGCCGTTCGGCAGCACGGCAATTGCGTTGACCTGGCCGTTGGGGTGCCCCATCGTTTGCCATGCGTTGCCAGTCCAGCGCGCGACGAAGTCAGAGAACGAGCCACCCGCCACGAGATCACCATTGGACAGGACGGCGAGGGCTAGAACTTCTCCGTTCAGTCCGCTTCCGAGCGCCGACCACGCGCTCCCATTCCAGCGCGCGACGTGGTTCGCGGCGACCGAGCCGGCGGAAGTGAAGAAGCCGCCCGCGACGAGATCACCGCTCGGTAGTACGGCGAAGGACCTGATAGTGCCGTTCATCCCAGACGACAGCGCTGACCACCCGCTCCAATTCCAGCTCGCGATCGAATCCGCTGAGATCAGGGCGGCCTGACCAGCGAACTTGAACGCGCCACCCGCGACGAGGTCACCGTTGGGCAGGACGGCGAGAGCGCGCACCGAGACCCAGTCCAAGGGATAAGTGTTGGGGGGAGCGTACACGCCGCCGTCGAGGGCGTACCACGAGTAGCCGATCCCCCAGCGTGCGATGCGGTACGCGGCGACGCCGCCGGCGCTCGTGAAGTCGCCAGCCGCGACGAGTTGGCCGCTCGGCAGCACGGTGAGGGCGCGGACGGTTCCGTCCATCCCGCTGCCATAGGCCGACCACGCGCTGCCATTCCAGCTCGCGATGCGGTTCACGAGGACGCCGCCAGCGGTCGTGAAAGCGCCACCGGCGACGAGCTGGCCGAACGGCAAGACCTTAAGGGCGTAGACGGTGCCGTTCATGCCACTTCCCATTGACGCCCCCCACGCGTTGAAGGCAACATAGAAGCGCGCGATTCTGTTCTCTGGGAGGCCGCCAGCGGTCGTGAAGTCACCACCGGCGACAAGGTCGCCGCCCGGCAGGACGGCGAGGGCGCGGACGGTTCCATTCAACCCAAGATCCAAGGGCGACCACGATG
>VGCQ01000297.1 GCA_016870055.1 Alphaproteobacteria bacterium
AAAGCGTAGTAGTGTCGGTGCGACGCGGAAGCAGAGGCAGCCATGGCACGACCACGCACACGCAAGGCGGCACAACGCAGCGGCCGCAGCGGCATGACCCGACGCGACCTGACGGTCTTGCCGATCGTGATGGGCGACGCCGCCCTGTCGGGCAACGCCCACGCCCGGTCTGCGCTTGCCCTCGACAACGCCTCGCTCGTCGACGTGCAGAACGCGCTGGCCGACGGCGCGGTCACCGCCAGTGCGCTCGCAAAGGCCTATCTCGCGCGCATCGAGGCCTACGACCGCGGCGGACCCGCACTCAACTCCGTGAGGGAGATCAATCCCGAGGCGCTGACGATCGCCGCCCGCTACGACAAGACGAAGCCTTCGGCCAAGCAGCCGCTCGCCGGCGTGCCGATCCTGATCAAGGACAACATCGCGACCAACGACAAGCAGCACACCACGGCAGGCTCGCTGGCCCTCGAATCAGCCCGCGCCAAGGACGACGCCACCGTCGTCAAGCAGCTGCGCGCGGCGGGCGCGGTGATCCTGGGCAAGGCCAGTCTTACCGAGTTTGCCAACATCCTCGCGACCGAGATGCCGGCGGGCTACAGCTCGTTGGGCGGCCAGGTGAAGAACCCCTATGTCCCCGCCCTGCTCGACGATCGCGGTATCCCCATGATCCTGCCCGGCGGCTCGAGCGCCGGCTCGGCGGTCGCGGTCGCCGCTGGCCTGTGCGCCGCCTCGATCGGCACCGAAACCTCGGGCTCGCTGCTCAGCCCCGCGACCCAGAACGGCCTAGTCACCGTCAAGCCGACCGTCGGGCTGATCAGCCGCGCCGGTATCATTCCGATCTCGCACAGCCAGGATACCGCCGGGCCGATGACACGCACGGTGCGCGATTCGGCGATCCTGCTGAACGTGCTCGCGATGCGCGACCCACGCGATCCCGCGACTCGGAATCAGCGGCGGCCAGGAGACTACACCAGGGACCTCGACAAGGACGGGCTCAAAGGCGCACGCATCGGCCTGCCGAGCGATCCCGGTGATCCCGGCAACGACGTCTACATGGGCAGTTTGCCCGAGCGTTCGGCCAAGGTCCTGGAGCGGGCGCTCGCCGTCCTGCGCGACGCCGGCGCCACGGTCGTACGCGCCAACATGCCGACCGAAGGCTGGATCGGCGGGCCGGGCACGACCATGAGCGTGCTCAACCGCAATCCGCTCGGCCGCAACAAAGGCAAGCCCGCCACCACACCGATCGTCTTCCTCTACGAGCTGAAGCGCGGCCTCAATCTCTATCTGCGCGATTGGGCCGCCGACACCAAGATAAAGACCATGGCCGACATCATCGCCTTCAACCGGGCGAACCCCGACAAGGCGTTGCGCTTCGGTCAGGACCTCTTCGTCGCCGCCCAGGCGACCAAGGGCGATTTGTCGGAGCCGGTCTATCGCTCGGCGCGAGCCATGGATCTGTGGTCGGCCAAGCAGCGCGGTCTCGACGCCTACATGAGCCAACACAAGCTCGATGCCGTGCTGTTCACCGGCTGGTCTGGCGCCTCGATCGCGGCCAAGGCCGGCTACCCCAGCGTCCAGGTGCCGGGCGGCATGATCTCCGGCCTCGACGGCAAGGAGACGCCGGACTATCCGCTCGGCATCACCTTCGCCGGCCGCGCCTGGACCGAAGCCAAGCTGCTGCGCTTCGCCTACGCCTTCGAGCAGGCATCCAACGCGCGGCGCCCGCCGCCCGGCCTGCCGGCACTCTGAGTTAGACGGCGATCACCACGCCGTCGTGTCCGGGGTCGGCGCCGCCGTCCAAACCGTCGTCATGGACGCGGATGGCGTGCACGGCGGCGAAGCCGAACGTGTAGGGACTGCGCACCACCGGATAGCCCTGCCCCGCCAGCTCGCGCTCGACGCGACCCTGGATGCGGTTGGCGATGTCGATGGTATTGGAGGTGGCCGAGAAGCGCGGCGCGCTCACCGCCTCGACCATGGTCATGTCGAAATCGAGCGCGTTCAGGATCACGTGCAGCACGCCCATGGCGATCTGGGTGGCGCCCGGCGCACCGATGACCAGATGCGGCCGCTCGTCCTTGAACAGGATCGAGGGCACGACCGAGCTGAAGCGCGCCTTGCCTGGCGCGATCGAGCCGGCGCGGCCGGGCCGTGGGTCGAACACGCCCATGCAGCCGTTGTACATGAAGCCCAGCCCCGGCGTGACCACGCCCGACGGCATGCCGAGCGAATGGGTCATGGTGAAGCAGTTGCCGTCGCGGTCGAGCACCGAGATGTGCGTGGTGTCCTTGGACGCGCCGCCCGAGTTGAAGCGCGGTACGTCGGCCTTCACACCACGCACGATCTCGCCAGCCAGCGTCTTGGCATATGACTTGGAAATGAGCCGCTCGACCGGAACATCGACGAACTTGGGATCGCCGACATGGGCGTCCTTGTCGATGGTCGCCCGCTTCATCGCCTCGCTCACGATGCGCAGATACTCCGCCGAATTGTGCTCGAGCGCCCCGAGATCGAAATTCTCCAGGATGTTCAGCATCTCGAGCAGCATCACGCCGCCGCCCGGCGGCTGGTTGGTCGACACGCGATAGCCGCGATAGTCGCCCCACAGCGGTGCGTTGCGCACGGTGCGCCAGGCTGCGAGGTCGGCACCCGACAGCAAGGCGTCGTTCTTCTTCATGTCGTCGGCGATCGCCCGACCGATCTCGCCCGTGTAGAAGACATCGGCGCCGCCTTTGGCGATGGCGCGCAAGGTCTGGCCGTAGTCGCGATTGACGACCCGCTCGCCAACCCGCTTGGGCGTGCCGTCGGTCCGGCAATAGAGCGCGCGAGCCGCCGGCGTGTAGCCGGTGCGCTCGTGGTTGGGGGCGCGGCCGAAAGCGCCGTCGTCCGACCACCAGTAGTGAACGTGCGGCCGCACCGTCCAGCCGCCCTCGGCCCAGCCGATCGCCGGTTCGACGATGCGCGACCATGGCAGGCGGCCGTGCTCCTTGTGCGCCTCGTAGTACATTTTCAAGTTGGCCGGCGCGCAGATCGACTGGTAGCCGATGTCGTTGACGCGGCCCGTCAGGATGAAGCCGTAGCCATCGCGGGCCTCGCCTTCGATCAGATTGGCCCACATGTCGGGCCGCGCCCCGAGCGGCGCCGGTGCGTGGGCGTCGATGTAGCCGTGGAATTTCTTGTCCGGCATGTAGATGCCGCACGAGCCGAAACCCGCGATGCCGCACATCATCGGGTCGACCACACCCTGCACCAGCGCGCAGGCGATGCCGGCATCGACCGCATTGCCGCCATCGCGCAAGATATCGGCGCCGGCCTCGGTGGGCTCCGGCTGCGGCGCCACGATCATCGCCTGCTTTGCGTAACGCACGATCCTCGTCCTCCCGATCGGCACTCAATCCCAAGCGTTGCGCTTGCGCAACACGGCGGTCGCCGGCGCCAGCGCGAGACCTTTGCTTTGCACGCCGGGCAGCCATTCGCCGAGCGCCACCAGCGTCGCCTCGTGCGGATGGCCGATCACCACCACGAAACCCTGGCGGCGGGCCAGCGCCTCGGCTTCGGCGAGCTTCCGGCGCACCGCGTCGAGCGACTCGTCGTCGTCGAGGAAGACGTGGCGCACGATCGACGGCACACCCATCTCGTGTGCGAGCTGATCGCCCACGGACTGCGGTGTCGTGCGCGAATCGAGGAACATCAGGCCGCGGCCCTTGAGCTGGCGCAGCACCGTCTCCATGCCGGGCCGGAACGCCGTGAAGCGGCTGCCCATGTGGTTGTTGACCCCGGCGAAACCGTCGAAGCTGTCGAGCGCGGCGTTGGTGCGCTGCCGCAGCTCGTTGTCGGACAGCGACACCAGGAGCGCATTGGGGCCGGGATCGTTGCGGCCATTGGGCTCCATCGGCAGATGCAGCATCAGCTCATGGCCACGGGCGCGCGCCGCCTTGGCCTGCTCGCGCAGGTCCCGGGCATAGGGCAGGAACGAGAGCGTGAGCGGCCCCGGCAGCTCCCAAGCCCGCTTGGAGCGCGGCCGGTCGAGGCCGACATCGTCGATCACGATGGCGATCAGTGGTCGGCTGGCAAGGTCCTTGAACGGCACGGCATTGCGCCGCCACGTCTCGCCCGTCGACGACGCGGTGGGCTGCGGCTTGGCGCGCGGCTTTTCCTCGACCGTCGGCCGCGGCTGGCCGGACTCGGCCTCGGTGTATTTCGGCATCTCGGGCAAATCCTCGATGCGCGCGTATTTCGGCGCCGGCGCCGTTGCCTGGCCGCGCTTCATGTCGTCCAAGGTATCGCGCGCCAACCGCTCGCCGTCGCTCAGCTCCAAGCGCTCGGCGAGCCAGTAGCCGCCAACCAGGCTCGCGCCGAACAACAGCAGCGTGGCGGCGACGATCGCCGGCCAGCGCCACGCGCGGAGCCGCGCCGACAGGCCGCTCAGGCGCGCGCGCAGGCGATCGCCGAGACCGGCCGCCCGCGGCGGACTCCTTCTGTTCGCCTTCCCGCTTCTGTTCTTCCTAGACGCCATCTGAACAGATAGTCCTAACGTCTTGGTTTGACGCCTTTCTTTTGCCTTACTTCAGAGGCGCCGACAAAACAAAAGTTACAATAGCTCTGTCGGCTTCACGACCCGGATGTCCGGTTCGCCGGAGCGCCCGCCTTGGCGCTCGAAGCCGAGCCTCTGCGCCAGTGCCAGCATCTTGTGGTTCTCGCGCAGGACGTGGCCGATCACCCGCTTGATGCCGCGCCGCTTGGCGTAGCCCAGCACGTGCTGCAGCAGAAGCGTGCCATAGCCCTGCCCTTGCCGCTCCGAGGCGATGATCAGGGCGAACTCGGCCTGCTCGAAACCGGGATCGGCGGCGAGCCGCCCCACGCCGAGAAGCTCCTGGCCATCGAGCAACAGGAAGGCCATCTCGCGGTCGTAGTCGATTTGCGTCAGGCGCGCCGCCATCTCGTGGCTGAGTTCGCGCAGCGGCCCGAAGAAGCGCAGCCGCACATCTTCCGGCGTGAGGCGCCGTGTGAAGCCATGGATCAGCGGCTCGTCGTCGGGTCGGATCGGCCGCACCGACAGCGTCTTGCCGGCGCGGTCGACCAGCGTGGTCTCGAGCTCGACCGGATAGGGCCGGATGGCAAAGCGCGCGGCGCGCTCCTGCGCTGCCGGGGCCCGCACCACGATGCGGGCATCGAGCGCGATCACGCCCTCGGCGTCGACCAGCAGCGGGTTGATGTCGAGCTCGGCGATCTCGTCGACATCGGCGATCAGCTCGGCCAGCCGGATCATCACCTCGCCAACCGCGCCGCGATGGGCCGGTGGACGGTCACGATAGCCGCGCAGCAGGCGATCGATGCGGGTCCGCGCCAGCGCATCCTCGGCCAACACCGGATCGAGCGGCGGCAAGGCGAGCGCGCGGTCGTCGACCACCTCGGCGGCGACGCCGCCATGGCCGACCATCAGGATCGGTCCGAACACCGGATCCTCGGCCGCCCCCAGGATCAGCTCGATGGCGTGCGGTCGCTTGATCATGGGCTGCACCACGAAGCCGTCGATTCGCGCCTTGGCGGCGAATGCCTTGGCCTTGGCGGTGACATCGCGCACCGCGTCGAGCACCGCCTGCTCCGAGGCGAGATCGAGCGCCACGCCGCCCACGTCGCTCTTGTGCGTGATGTCGCGCGACAGGATCTTCACCGCGACCGGAAAGCCGATGCGCGTCGCCGCCGCCGCGGCTTCGGCGGCGTCGAGCACGATCTCGGTCGGCACCACGGGTATGCCATAGGCTGCCAGGGCACGCTTGGCTTCAGGCTCGGTGAGCACGCTGCGCTTTTCCTCGAGCGCCCCGGCCACGATCGAGCGCACCAGCGGCGTGTCGGAACGCGCCTGCGGTACCGAGGCCGGCGTACGCTGCAGCGCACGCTGGCCGCGGCGGTACTGCACGATATGCATGAACCCCCGCACCGCGCGCAGCGGCGTATCGTAGGCCGGGATGCCGGCCTCGTGCAGCACGGCGCGGCCGGCCTGCGCGTCGGGCCCGCCGATCCAGCAGCCGATCACCGGCGCCGCCTTGGCGCCGGCCGCCGCGGCGACGGCTTTTGCCGCCTCGACCGACGAGGTGAGCGCAGTCGGCACGTTCATCGCCAGCACGGCACCGACACCCCGGTCGGCCGCCAGCACGTCGAGCGCCGC
>VGCQ01000298.1 GCA_016870055.1 Alphaproteobacteria bacterium
GTTGACCAAAACCGTAAGGACAACGCGAAGGCTCAACCCCCGAGCATCGAGTGCCTGGCGCGACCGGTCGAGGCCGACGAAGGCATTGTGGGTGATGATGGCACGCCCTGTGGTGGCCAGATGCCGGTCGAGTCCTTCGAGAAAGGGGTCGAGCAAGGCGCGACCGTCGGGCCCTCCGGCACTCCAAGTCGGCAGGCGGCCAGGCAGGCCGACGCGCTCCATCGGAAAGTGCGGCAGATTGGCCACGATCAGGTCGAACCGGCGACCTTGGACCGGCCGCCACAAGTCGCCGAGATGGAACTCCGTGGCCTTGCCATGGCCGAGCTCCGCCAGCAGCAACATGCCTGAGGTGACGGCATCTTCCTCGATATCGACGCCGCACAACGACGCCGCGCCGAGTGCGCCGAGTGCCGCCATCACCACGCCGCTGCCCGATCCGATCTCGAGCACGCTTGCGCCGCTCACGACAGTCGGCTTGGCCTGAAGTACCTGGATCAAGGCCGCGGTGTACTCGCTCGGACGCAAGGCAGCCACTGCCAATGTCGAAGCCTCAAGGGTCACGGCGTCAGGCTCCACCACAGAGATCCCGCCCGGCCCTCATGCCGTGACCAGCCGCCTCGTCAAGGTCGCCGCCACGGTGTCCTCGGGAAATTCGTCCAGGATCTCGCGGTAGCGCCGCGTCGCCAGCACATGATCTTCGCCAACCAGAGCTTCGTAGGCCAACCCGGTCATCCGGCACAGAAGCTGGGTCCTAGCGTCGGGCTCCAACCCCGGATCGTCGGCGCCGTACACGCCCATCAATTCGTAGATCGGCACCTTGGCGCGCCGGCCCTTGACCGCAACGTCGTCGATCGGCCGCACGCAGAGCCGCTCGCCGGCCTCCTTGAAAACAGCGTGGCTGATGCAAATCCGGGTCTGGAATTCCTTGTTGAGTCCCTCCAGGCGCGAGGCGATGTTCACCCCGTCGCCCATGACGGTGTAGCTCATGCGCTCCTTGGAGCCGATATTGCCGACCAGGACGGCATCGCTGTGAATGCCGATGCGGACGTTCAACGGCTTGAAACCTTCGGCCTGCCAACGGGCATTCAACGCCTCCATGCCGCGCTGGATCCGCATCGCCGCAACGCAGGCCCGCCACGCATGGTCGTCGAGCAATGCCGGCGCCCCCCAAAAGGCCATCACGCCGTCGCCGACGAACTTGTCGATCGTACCGTGTTCCTGGTTGACGGTCTTGGTCACCAGCTCGAGATAGGCCGACACGCGCAGCAGCAATTCCTGGGACGGAAGCTCTTCCGACAGCGACGAAAAGGCCTCGAGATCGGAGAGAAATCGGCTGTGGCCGCCCAGCTCCAGCTTCTGCTCCGACTGCAGAAGCTGACGCACCAGCCCGACCGGTACGAAAGCCGAGAAAGACTTCACGGCCATGTCGAGAGTGTCGATGGCTTTCGACAAAACTGAAATCTCGTGGATCGACGAGCTGACCGAGGGCAGCTGATCGCTGCCCAGCTCCTGAATGCGGCCGACCTTGAAGGCGAGCTTCTCGAGCGGAGCGGAAACGACGCCGGTGAGGAAATAGATGACGACGATCTGAAACACCAGGGCAAGCAGACCAAAAAAGGCAAGCTGGATGTTGTTGATCTGAAAGGCCTCGGTGAAGTCTGCCAGTGGCGTGATGATGAAGAGTTGCCACTTCTTGCCGAACTCCGGCGCCAGCGTTGCCAGGCTGCCGACATAGTCCTTGCCCTGATGGCTGAACATGAACTGGCCGTCGCCGCCGCGCGGACGAGCACTGAAGGCAGCTGCCGGCAGCTCCTTGTCGAGCGAGGTGATGTGCAGCAGCTCGAGCTTGCCGCCGACATTGGCGTACGTTTTGGACAGGTCCGACGCCGCGATCACCCGACCTTGATGATCGAGGATATAGCTCAGCGTCCCCGGACTGATTTTGCGCTCGGCCAGGTATTCGCCGAGCCCGGCCAGCGTGATGTCGACGGCGGCAACGCCAAGAAGCTTGCCGCCGGAATAGAATGGCGCGGCGATCGTGAACCCGATGAGGCCCAGGGTAGCAAAGATATCCGGATCCGAAATCGTCTCGGCACCGGCTTCAGCGGCACTGCGATACCACAACCGAGCGCGCGGATCGTAGCTCGTTCGCTGCTCGCTCCGGCCAAGCTCCTTCAGGTCGGCATCGAGGAAGAGGTAATGGTCGTCGTTCGGTCCACCGGCTTTGGGCACAACCCAACGATAGGCATAGCGCGTGCCTTCCGGTGGCAAGCGGTCCTGAATCGGCACGGCCGGATCGATACGCCTGGTCTGCCGGAACGCGCCGTCGTTCAGTCCGACATAGGCGCTGACTATACGCGGGCTGTGCAGCAAAACCGAATAGAAGTACTTGAAGCAGCGATCGTCGAAGTAGAAGTCCGGATACTGATCGCCGATCGTTGCCGCCGACCGGACCAGCGACTTGATGGGATTGAAATCCGTCTGGATGCTCTCGACCGCATCGACACGAAAGCGCTCGACCAACCCCCGGGCATTGGCTCTCGCGATGCGATCGTTCGACAGGTAGGTGACGGAAATGATCGTGAAAAAGACGGGGACGGTGAGGACAACGAACGACGTCAGGATGCTGGTTTTCAGCCGCCAGTCTCTGCCGAAAATGTTCATGTAGCAGCCGTCACAAGGACCAACGCCAGCAATGTATCAAAGGGGCGTCGGCATCGTACCCCATTGAGCTTGCATCGTCCATGCAACGGACACCCGCCTACATTGGTGGGCGCCTCAAGTGCCAATCGCCGACTTGCTGAAAGGCGTGACCGGCCGCCAGGATGGCCGCCTCATCGAAGGCGTGTCCGACGATCTGCAGGCCGACCGGCACGCCGTCGGCCGTGATGCCGCCAGGCAGCGTCAACGTCGGATGGCCGCTCAGGTCGAATGGCGCGGTGTAGCGCAGTCGTGCGGCGACCGTCTGGGGGGTACGTCCAGCGACTTTCATCGCCGCCAGCGACGGCGTCGCCGTACCCATTACCGGCATGAGCAGCAAGTCGACGTCCACCAACAGACGCTCGATCTCACCCTTCGTGCGCGCCCGCACGAGCTGCAGTCGTGCCAAGTCGAGCGCCGAGAGGCCGCGACCGAGGTCGAGCAAGGCCGCCAAGTCGGGCCCATACTCGGCGCGCCGTGACGGGAACGTGGCGTCATGTGCAAGGGCAGCCTCGACACCACACAACGGCAACCAGCTCAAGGCCGCCTCGTCGAACGAAGGTAGGGCCACGTCGACCATGACAGCACCGGCATCCCTGAAGGTCGCCGCGGCGGCCGCGACAGCCCGCTGCGAATCGTCATCCATGCCGATCAGGTTGGTGGGTACGCCCAGGCGCTTTCGTTTGACACCACCGCCGAGGGCCGCCCGGTAGTCCGGCACCGGCAGAGGTGCTGCGGTCGGATCGTCGGGATCGGCGCCGGCAATCACGCCCAGCACGAGTGCGGCATCGAGAGCGCTGCGGCACATCGGCCCGACATGGTCGAGCGACTCGGCGAGCGGAAAGACGCCAGCGCGACTGACCCGCCCCCAGGTCGGCTTCAGCCCCGACAGGCCGTTCATGGCCGAAGGAAAGCGGATCGATCCGCCGGTGTCGGAGCCCAGCGAGGCAAAGCACAAGCCCGCCGCGGTGGCCACTCCCGAGCCCGACGAGGAGACCCCGGTCCAGTATGCGGCATTGAATGGATTGACGGGCGGCTCGACGCTGGGATGGTGCAGGCCGTAGGCGCCTTCGGTCATCTGCAGCTTGCCCAGGATCACCGCACCTGCCTGTTTCAACCGGACGACAACCGTGGCGTCCTTTCCCGGCACGTGATCGCGATGGATCGAGGTACCTGCCGCCGTCGGCACGCCTTGAGTATTGCAAAGATCCTTGACCGCGATCGGCACGCCATGCAGCGGCCCCCGCGCTGTCCCGGCTGCGGCCTCGGCATCGAGGCGTGCCGCGTCTGCCAAAGCGCGCTCGGGCGTCAGGGTTGCGTAGCTCTTCAAAGTGGGGTCGAGCCTGGCGATGCGGTCGAGCATCGCCTTGGTGGCCTCGACCGACGACAGCTCACGCGCCCTCAGACGCCGCGCGATCTCGTCGAGCGACGAATAGTGCAAGTCGGCCGACACTGCTCCCCCTTCTCGGCGCGCTGGCGCCTCGGGGGTGAGGGTCGCACAACGGCAATCGGGAAGACACCGTCTTTAGCGACGGATGTCTTCCGCGATCGCTCGTGGTTGTAAGATTTCCTACTCGGCTGCCTTGAGATTGACGGCCGCCGAACGGCCGCGCTCGGTGGCGATCTCGTAGCTGACCTTCTGGCCTTCCTTGAGGCCATTCAGCCCGGCCCGCTCGACCGCGCTGATATGCACGAACACGTCCTTACCACCCTCGGTCGGCTGGATGAAACCAAAACCCTTGGTGGCATTGAACCACTTCACCGTACCAGTAGCCATCAGTCTCTCCTTGGCAAGTTCTCAGATCTACACAAGTAAGCGCACAGGCCACGCGGCTAGCGGCGGTCTGGACAACTCGATGAAACTGGGAATTAGCGCGTGGGTAAGTCCGTAGCCGCTAGGGCTAGGCCGCCAAGGCAAGGCCAAGTTCGTAAGTCGTAGGCCGCATATGGGCGCGTAGCTCCGGCAAGTCAAGTTTGCGGCCCCAATAGTGTTCACATTGTGGCACCGATCTTCCAGGGCTCGAACTCGTCATCGCCGATACCCAGTGCCTCTGATTTGGTCTTGTGGCCGGAGGCGGTGCGCAAGATCAGGTCGAAGATGCGTCGGCCGGAGTCCTGAATGATCTCTTCACCGTCGATGATGGTACCGCAATTGATGTCCATGTCGTCGGTCATCCGTCGATAGAGCGCGCTGTTGGTCGCGAGCTTGAGAGAGGGCGTGGGCTTGCACCCGAACACGCTGCCACGGCCGGTGGTGAAGCACAGCACATTGGCGCCGCCGGCGACCTGGCCGGTCGCCGACACCGGATCGTAACCTGGCGAATCCATGTAGACGAAGCCCTTGGCGGTGATCGGTTGGGCATACTCGTAGACATCGACCAGGTTGGTCGTGCCGCCTTTGGCGACCGCGCCCAGCGATTTCTCCAGGATGGTCGTGAGCCCGCCCGCCTTGTTGCCGGGCGAGGGATTGTTGTTCATCTCTCCGCCGGTGCGCGCGCAGTGATCCTCCCACCACTTGATTCGCCTGACGATCTTCTCGCCGACCTCACGGCTCACCGCGCGGCGCGTCAGCAGATGCTCGGCGCCATAGATCTCGGGCGTCTCCGACAACACCGCCGTACCACCATGGCGTACCAGCAGATCGACGGCCGCTCCCAGCGCCGGGTTGGCGGAGATGCCGGAATAGCCGTCGGAGCCGCCGCATTGAAGGGCCAGGATCAGCTCGCTGGCGGGGATCGGTTCGCGTTCGACGTTGTTGGCTTCGGGCAGCAGCTCCTTCAGGAAGCCGACGGCGCGCATCACCGTTTTGGCGACCCCGCCTTCGTCCTGGATCGCCATGGGGATGAGCTTGGGCCCTTCCTTCAGCCCCTCGGCGTTCATCAAGCCGGCGATCTGATTGGTCTCGCAGCCCAAACCGAGCACCACGACCGCCGCCATGTTGGGATGGCGCGTGTAGCCCGCGAGCGTGCGACGCAGGACGTCCATTTCCAGACCCGAGGCCGCCATGCCGCAGCCGCCCCCATGGGTCAGCGGCACCACGCCGTCAATGTTCGGAAACGCCGACAGCAGCGGCTCGAGCTTGGCGGCGATCATGCGGCTGGTGGCGGCCGAACAATTCACCGTGGTCACGATGCCGAGGTAGTTGCGCGTCGCCGCCCGCCCGTCGGCTCGGCGATAGCCCATGAAGGTCGCGGCCGGCGAGACATAGTCGGTCGGCCGGGCGTCGGCGCAAAAGGCATAGTCGCGTTCGAAATCGCCCATGACGCAGTTGTGCGTGTGGACGTGGGCACCCGGCGCCAGGTTCTCGGTGGCAAAACCGATGATCTGGTTGTACTTGCGCAGCGGCTCGCCCTTCTTCACGGCGCTGGTCAGAAGGGCGAGCCGCTGCGCAAGTA
>VGCQ01000299.1 GCA_016870055.1 Alphaproteobacteria bacterium
TACGCAGTTCCTCAGGGATATGGCCGCCGAGGAAGACCAGCCGGTATTCATCGGGGTGCGTCAGACCAAACCGCACGTAGGCCTCGCCAAAGCGTCGCACCCGGTCCAGCGGATCGGCGACCGTCCGCTCGATTTCGTCGATGGCCGTGATCAGATGCCCGAACGTCTGATCGCACAGCGCCAGCATCAGGCCATCCTTGTCCTTGAAGTAAAGGTAGAGCGCCGGCGCGGAAATCCCGACGCGATCGGCGATCTTGCGGATCGTCGTCGCGTCGTAGCCCTGCTCCAGGAACAGCTCCTTGGCGGCCTGGAGGATTTCCTCCCGTCTGGTGTGCCCCTCGCCGCGGCGTTTACGGGGCGCCGCAACGGCTGTCGATAACCCGGTCAAAGCGGCCTCCTTACCCTTGACTATTAGCTGAACAGAGATAAGTTATCAATGTTAAGTTAACAATGTTCACTCTCTCGGCTGAACATTGTAAACCTTGGAAGGACGCTTAGCCATGCGTGTTCCGTACGCTCAGCTTGTCGCCAAAACACCCCTCAAGACCGCGATGATCGCCGTCGGCGTCACCGCCATCGCCGCGGCCGGCCTTGCAGCACTTTCCTGGAAGGCCAATGCGTCGCGCGCATCGGTGAGCGTCGAACCGACCATCCGACCGGCCCGCGTCACTGAAATCACCTATCAGCGCCGCAGCCAGTCGCTGGTCCTTGCCGGCACCGTGGTGCCCCAGATCGAAAGCAACATTGGCTTTCGCGTGGCCGGCAAGATCGTGGTTCGCGCGGTCGACGTTGGCGCCGTCGTCAAATCCGGTGACGTGATCGCCCAGCTCGACCCGACCGACTATCGGCTGGCTGTCGACAATGCCCGGGCAGCCCTTGCCTCGGCCGAAGCCGATCACGCTCGCGCCAAGGCCGACCACGAGCGCTATCTCAACTTGCGTGGCAGTGCGGCCTTCACGCCGCAGACACTCGACCAGCGCCAGTCGCTGGCAGCGACCGCAATGGCGCGGGTCGACCAAGCCAAGAGCCAGCTCGCTACCGCCGAGAACAATCTCGCCTACACCGAGTTGCGCGCCGACAGCGCGGGTGTGGTCACGGCCGTGCAGGCCGAGGTCGGCCAAGTCGTGGCGCCAGGTCAAGGTGTGGTGCGGGTTGCCCGCACCGATGAACTGGAAATCGTGGTGGGCGTGCCTGAGCATCGACTGAAGACGGTGCGCGAGGCCCGCACCGCTAGCTTCGAGCTGTGGTCCGATCCCGGTCGGCGCCACGGCGCCCGCTTGCGCGAGCTCTTGCCCAGCGCCGATCCGCTGTCCCGGACCTACCCGGCGCGCTTCAGCGTCACGGAGCCACCGGCTTTCATCGGGCTCGGCATGACAGCCACGCTCACCCTCGATCGGCCCGATCTACAGCCGACGGCCGAAATTCCGATGTCGGCAGTCTTCCAGCGCGGCACGCAACCGGCAGTCTGGGTGGTCGACAGGGAGAGCGGCACAGTCTCGCTGCGTGCCGTCACGATCGCCCGCTGGCGCGACGACAGCGCCGCCATCGTATCGGGCGTCAAGGACGGCGAACTGATCGCCACCGCCGGCGTCCACAAGCTCGAGCCGGGGCAGCGCGTACGGCCCCTGCCCCCGCAGCAACAGGTGGCGCGCTGAGGCGCGGCCAGAGTTCAGGAGACGGCCATGACCACGCGCACAAATCTGTCGGCGCTGGCGCTCAAGTACAGCACGCTCACCGTGTTCTTCATGATCGCCCTGGTCGCGGCCGGCGTTTACGCGTTTCTCAATCTCGGGCGCGGCGAGGACCCGCCCTTCACCATCAAGCAGATGGTGGTATCGGCGGCGTGGCCCGGCGCGACGGCACGCGAGGTCGAGCAGCAGGTCACCGAGAAGATCGAGACCAAGCTGCAGGAACTGCCCTACTTCAACAACGTCACCAGCTACACAAAACCCGGCGAGACGGTGATCTACGTGTCGCTGCGCGACGACACCCCGCCGGCCAGGGTCGCCGATCTGTGGTACCAGGTGCGCAAGAAGGTCGGCGACATCAAGGGCTCGCTGCCGCAGGGCGTCGTCGGACCATTCTTCAACGACGAGTACGGCGACACCTACAGCCTGATCTGGGCGTTCGAGGCCGACGGCTTTTCGCCGGCCGAGGTCAAAGAGATCGTCAAGGCGGTGCGTCAGCGCCTGCTGCGCGTGCCTGACGTCACCAAGGCCGATTTGATCGGCCTACAGGACGAGAAGATCTACATCGAATTCAGCCACGCACGGCTGGCCATGCTGGGCGTGCCGATCGACCAGATCCTCGACGTCGTGCGTCGGCAGAACGCCATCGTGGCGACCGGCACCGTCGAAACCAAGGCGGAACGCGTCTCGGTGCGCGTCGACGGCGCGCCGATCTCGGCCGAGGAACTCGCCAATCTGCCGTTCAGCGCCAACGGCCGTACGCTCACCCTCGCCGATGTCGCCGAGATCAAGCGCGGCTACCAGGATCCGCGCCAGGTCGCC
Organism: Alphaproteobacteria bacterium; assembly: GCA_016870055.1. GTDB lineage: Bacteria > Pseudomonadota > Alphaproteobacteria > Reyranellales > Reyranellaceae > Reyranella. Next base: position 2,511 of record VGCQ01000299.1, read on the forward strand.
ATGCGCTTCAAAGGCAAGCCGGTGATCGGCCTGGGCGTCGTCATGGCCCAGGGCGGCAATGTGCAGAAGCTCGGCAAGACGCTCGGCCGGACCATGGCCGAAGTCGAGAAGAGCCTGCCGATCGGCATCACCGTGCATCGGGTCGCCAACCAGCCCGAAGTCGTCGACAAGTCGTTCGACGAATTCATCGCCTCGCTGCTCGAAGCGCTGGCGATCGTGCTGGTGGTGTCGTTCATCAGCCTCGGTGTGCGCACCGGCGTGATCGTTGCGATGTCGGTGCCGCTGGTGCTGGCCATCACCTTCGTCGCCATGCTGCTGCTCGGCATCGACTTCCAGCGCATCTCACTCGGGGCGTTGATCATCGCCCTCGGCCTGCTGGTCGATGACGCCATCATTGCCGTCGAGATGATGATGGTGAAGCTGGAGCAAGGTGCGAGCCGGCTGGAGGCCGCGACCTACGCCTACACTTCGACCGCCTTTCCGATGCTGACCGGCACGCTGGTCACCGCCATCGGCTTCGTGCCGGTAGGCTTCGCCCGCTCGAGCGCCGCCGAGTACACCAACTCGATCTTCTGGGTGGTCGGGCTCGCGCTGATCATCTCGTGGTTCGTGGCCGTCCTGTTCACGCCTTGGATGGGTTACCACCTTCTGCCGGCCCCCAAAGTCCATCACCGCGACCCTTATGACAGCCGGCTCTACAACGCGTTCCGCCGGCTGGTGGTTTGGTGCGTGACCTGGCGCAAGATCACCATCGCCATCACAGCCCTCGCCTTCGTCGCCGCAATGGCTGCCTTCACCCTGGTGCAGAAGCAGTTCTTCCCGACCGCCAACCGGCCCGAGCTGATCGTCGACCTCAGGCTCGCCCAAGGCGCCTCATGGGATGCCACCGACAAGGAGGTGCGCAAGCTCGAACGGTGGCTCGCCGAGAACGACGATATCGCCTTCTACACATCCTACGTCGGTTCAGGCAGCCCGCGCTTCTATCTGCCGACCGTCCCCGAACTGGCCAACGCGAACTTCGGCCAGGTGATCGTCATGACCAAGGACCTCGATGCGCGCGAGCGCGTGGTCACGGCACTCGATCGGCTGTTCGCGGCCGACTTCGAGGCGGTGCGGGCCCGCGTTCAGCGTCTGCAAAACGGCCCGCCGGTCAGCTACCCCGTGATGTTCCGCGTGCTGGGCGGCGATCCGCAGCAGGTCCGCGCCGTCGCAGAACGCGTGCGGCAGGTGTTCAAGGTCGATCCGGCGACCCGCGACATCAACTTCGACTGGAACGAATTGGCCAAGACCGTCCGGCTCGAGGTCGATCAGAACAAGGCCCGCGCCCTCGGAGTCGACTCGCAGATCCTGGGCAACACGCTGCAGACCCTGTTGTCGGGCGTGACCGTGACGCAGTACCGCGACCGGACCGAGACGATCGACGTCGTGGCGCGTGCCGTCGCGGCCGAGCGGTTGAGTGTCGAGGGGCTGGAGGCGATCAATCTGCGCACTGCCACCGGCGGCGTGGTCTCACTCGCCCAGATCGCCACACTGCGCTTCGAGCTCGAGGAGCCGATCCTGTGGCGGCGCAACAAGGATCTCTTGATGACGGTGCGCGCCGGCGTGATCGACGGCGTGCAGGGCCCGGACGTCGCCAATCGCATCGACAAAGCTCTGGCACCGCTGCGCGCCGAGCTGCCGGCCGGCTATCGCATCGAGGTCGGCGGCGATCAGGAAGAGAGCGCCAAGAGCCAAGGCTCGATCTTCAAGATGATGCCAGTGATGGTCTTCTTGATGGTGATGTTCCTGATGCTGCAGCTTCAGAGCTTCTCCAAGCTCGCGCTCGTGCTGCTGACGGCGCCGCTCGGCCTGATCGGCGTGTCGCTGTTCCTCCTCCTGTTCAATCAGCCCTTCGGCTTCGTCTCTCTGCTGGGCGTGATCGCACTGGCCGGCATGATCATGCGCAACTCGGTGATCCTGGTCGACCAGATCGACCAGGACATCGCCGCCGGCCACTCCGCCTGGGACGCCGTGATCGACGCCACGGTGCGCCGGGCCCGACCGATCCTGCTGACGGCGGGCACCGCCATCTTCGCCATGATTCCATTGTCCCGCAGCGTGTTCTGGGGCCCGATGGCGGTCGCCCTGATGGGCGGCCTGCTGGTGGCGACCGCCCTCACCCTGCTGTTCCTGCCGGCGCTCTATGCCGCTTGGTTCAGGGTCAAGCAGCCAATGGCCAGGCCCTCGCTGGCCGAGGCAGTACCGCCGCCCTTGGCGATCGCCGCGGAGTAACCAAGCTTCAGGAAATACGGCCTTCGGCCGTATGCAGGTCGCGAGTCCGACCGGCGCTCACTTCCAGGATGATCTCGATGCCGCGTGTCATGTCGGCTATCGCCATCGACGGCGCCGTGCCGAGCCGCGCCACCTGACCCGGTGCGAAGGGGACATGCAGGAAGCCGCCGCGCAGCGGCTTGGCGCGGCGTTGCGCGATGTCCATCAAAGCATAGAAGATGTGGTTGCACACGAAGGTGCCGGCGGTGTTCGACACCGCCGCCGCCAGCCCGGCCTTGCGCATAGCCGCCACGCAGGCCTTGATCGGCAGGCTGGTGAAATGCGCCGCCGGCCCGTCCTTCACGACCGGCTTGTCGATCGGCTGACGGCCGTCATTGTCGCGAATGCGCGCGTCCTGAACGTTGATCGCGACGCGCTCGAGGCAGAGCTCGTTGCGACCACCCGCTTGCCCTACGCAGAGCACAAGGTCGGGTTTCACCTTGGCGATGGCCGCTTCGAGCACACCCCCCGAACGCGCATAAGAACATGGCAGCGTCGCCGTCTGCACGACCACGCTGCCATAGCGCTTCTTCAGCCGCTCGACCGCCAGCGACGAGGGGTTGACCTCCTCGCCGCCGAACGGCTCGAACCCCGTGACGAGGGCCTTCAACGGCTACTTGTTGGCTGCATCGACGGCGCGGCGGGCCATCACGCCCACCAGGTGGGCGCGATACTCGGCACTGCCGTGGATGTCGCTGTTGAGGCCATCGGCCGGGACCTTGATGTCCTTGATGGCGGCCGAGGAGAAGTTCTTGGCGAGTGCGTCTTCCATCGCCTTGACCCGGAACGCACAAGGCCCGGCGCCGGTCACGGCGACGCGCACGCCGCCCGCGGTCTTGGCCACGAACACGCCGACCATGGCGTAGCGCGACGCCGGGTTGGGGAACTTCATGTAGGCGGCTTTCTCGGCCTTGGGGAAGCTGATCGACGTGATCAGCTCGCCATCGGCCAACGCGGTCTCGAACAGGCCTTTGAAGAAGCTGTCGGCCGCATGCTTGCCGGTGTTGGTCGTGACCGTGGCATTGAGCGCCAGCACGGCCGCCGGATAGTCCGCCGCCGGGTCGCTGTTGGCGACCGAACCGCCGATCGTGCCGCGGTTGCGCACTTGCGGGTCGCCAATGTGGCCTGCCAGGTGGGCCAGTGCCGGGATGGCGCTCTTGACGTCGGCCGAGCTTGCGACGTCGGCATGACGGGTCATGCCGCCGATCACCACGTTGTTGCCCTCGACCTTGATGCCGGCCAGTTCCTCGATACCGGCGAGATCGACCAC
>VGCQ01000300.1 GCA_016870055.1 Alphaproteobacteria bacterium
TCGGTCGCCGTCACCACCGAGCCCAACCGGCGCGCCGTGGCGATCGCCTGCAGGCCGGCCACGCCGACGCCCATGATGAAGGATCGCGACGGCGCCAGGGTGCCGGCCGGCGTCATCATCTGCGGCAGGATGCGGCCGAACTGGTTGGCCGCCACCAAGACGGCCTTGTAGCCTGCGAGATTGGCCTGCGAACTCAGGATGTCCATCGACTGGGCGCGGGTGATGCGCGGGATCAGCTCCAGCGCGAAGGCGCTAACGCCCTTGGCCGCCAGCACCTGCACCAGATCGCGGTTGGTGAGCGCGCCCAACGGCGACATCAGCACTTGGCCCTGGCGCAGCAGCGCCAGCTCATCGAACCCGTCGGATGCCGCCATCGGCCGCTGGATCTTGAACAGGATATCGGCGGCCGAAGCGGCCGCGGCGGCGTCGGCGGCGATCGTCGCGCCGGCTTCGGCATAGGCCTGGTCGGTATAGGCGGCGGCCGTCCCTGCTCCGGCCTCGATCACGATCTCCGCCGCCCCCAGCGCTTTCAGCTTCTTGACGGTCTCGGGGGTCGCGGCCACGCGGGTCTCGTGCGGCCGGCGTTCTTTGAGAATGGCGATTTTCATGGGGAACGGATCGGTTGGAGGCGCAGGCAGTCGGCTTGGCGGCGCAACATGCACAGCGCTTGCTTCTTTGCCAAGGCGCATTTTCGCCGCGTGGTAAAGGAGCGTTTACCGGCCAATGGGGCCACGTGATACTGCAGGTCATGGCCCAACGCCCCGTCATCCTCACCGGCTTTCATTTCACCAAGGTCACGCTCGCGACTTTCTCCGAACGCTACGACATCGCCGGCCACATGGACCGACCCGACCCAGGGCTGGTGCCGGCTGCCGCCCAGCCGCATGTGCAGGCCCTGGTCACCACCGGCAGCGTCGGCGCCTCCGACGCCTTGATGGCGGCGATGCCGCGCCTGTCGCTGATCTGCTGCTACGGCACGGGCTATGAGCGCATCGACCTCGCGGCGGCCCGCCAGCGCAATATCATGGTGACGCACGGTGCCGACGCCAATGCGCCCGACGTGGCGGAGATGGCGCTCGGCATCCTGCTCGCCTCGACACGCCGCATCGTGCGCGCCGACAAGATGATCCGGCGCGGCGACTGGACCAAGCGCATCCCCAACCGCTTCGGGCCGATCGCCGGCCTGACCGGCGGCAAGGTCGGCATCCTGGGCCTCGGCGCGATCGGCATGGAATTTGCCAAGCGCATAAGGGGCTTCGACGTCGAGATCGGCTACTGCAATCGCAGCAAGCGCAGCGACGTGGACTACTCCTACTTCCCCAACGTCATGGCGCTCGCGAGCTGGGCCGACTATTTGATCGTCTGCCTGCGCTCCGACGCTTCCAACCGTCACATCATCAACGCCGAGGTGCTGAAGGCGCTGGGCCCGCGCGGCCATCTGGTCAATATCAGCCGCGGCTGGGCGGTCGACGAGGCCGCGTTGGCCGCGGCGCTGCACAACAATGTGATCGAGGGGGCAGCTCTCGACGTCTACGACGAGGAGCCCTACGAGGGCCAAGAGCTGCTCGGCCTCGACAATCTGGTGATGACCCCGCATTTCGGCGGCGGCACCGAGCATGCGCAGCGCCGCATGACCAGCCTGGTTCGCGGCAACCTCGATGCCCACTTCGCCGGCAAGCCGGTGATCTCCCCGGTGCCCGAGTTGCGCGACATGGCGGCTAGTTCGGCAGGTCGACTCCGATGATCACCGGCCGGCCGACGGCACGGCGCGCGCCGATGACGAGATCGACATAGGCGTAGAGCGTCGCAAGCAGATTTCGATAGGAATTGATCGGTCCCGCCGGACTCACCAGCGCATCGTAGCCCCAGGCCTCGACGCCGAGATGACGCGCAAGAAAAAGAGCGCGATCGAGATGGTTGCGCTGCGACACGACGATGAGGCGCTGTTGGCCATAGATGTCGCGGGCGCGCAGCACGGAAGCAACGGTGCGGATACCGCCGTCGTCGCGGTAGATGATTTCGGCCGGCACGCCGCGCGCAATCAGCACGTCGCGCATCGCCGCGGGTTCGTCGTAGTCGATCGGCTTTCTTGCGCCGCTGACGATGAGGTAGCGCACCTTGCCGGCACGCCACAGGGCGGCCGCGGCATCCAGGCGATTGCTCAGTGTCGGATTGAGCCGGCCCGACGGCTTTTCGATCAAAGTGCCCAGAACCAAGGCTGTGTCGGCCGGCGGCAGCAGGTCGAGGTCGCCACTGGCATAGGCCCTGCCCCAGCCCGCCATCACTTGGGCGGCGACGAGCGAGAGGCCGGTGAGGACCAGCAGGAACGCGACAAGCGCGCCCGCCGGCCACAGCACCAGGCGAACGCCGCGACGATATAGAGCTGCGATCACGGACGACGCTCGCTTTCGCTCATGACGGAGGATCGACGCCGATCCCGACGGCAGGCCCGGCCGCGCGCGCCGGAGCATCCGTCCAGACATCGAAGTAGGCGCGCAGCGCGGACGGGAAGCGCCGCAGCTCGGTGAAGACGCTGTAGGGTGTCTCGACATCGCGCGCCTCGAAGCCCCAGGCCTCGATGCCGATCTCGCGCGCGAGAAACAGGGCGCGGCTGAGATGGAAGCGCTGCGAGACGACCATCAGGCGTTTCTGGCCGAAGATTTCGCGGGCGCGTCGTACGGAGTCCCAGGTGCGATAGCCCGCCGGATCGAGATAGATCGTCGACGCCGGCACGCCGCGCGCGACCAGGCCGGCGCGCATCGCCGCAGGCTCGCCGTCGCTGCCCGAGACGATGAAGTACCTGACCTTGCCCGCCTGCCACAGCGCCGCCGCCGCATCGAGCCGGCGCACGAAGTAGACATTGGGGCCGCCTTCCGGTCCGATCGGCGCGGTGCCGAGCACCAACGCCGTCTCGACCGCCGGCACCTTGGCGACATCGTCGAACGACCGGGCATCGGCCATCCGATCGAGCCGACGCTCTGCCAGCCACGCCGCCAGCACGATGGCAAGCGCCGCCGCCGCCAAGGCGAAGAGTCCAATCAGGACCAGGCGCATCCGGCGTCACTTGATCGTGCGCAGCCCGCTCTATAGACGGGCGCCATGCCTCGTATGTCCACGGCCGAAGCCACGGTCGAAACCCTCCTGCGCCACGGGCTCGACACCATCTATGCCCTGCCCGGCCTGCACAACGATCCCTTGTTCGACGCCTTCTATCATGCGGCGGGGCGACTGCGCGTCATCCATCCGCGGCATGAGCAGACGGCGGCCTATATGGCGTTGGGCGCGGCTCTGGCTACCGGCAAGCCGCAGGCCTTCGCCGTGGTCCCCGGACCAGGCATGCTGAATGCCGGTGCCGCCTTGCTCACCGCCTACGGCATGAATGCGCCGGTGATCGCGCTGGTCGGCCAGATCCCGCAAGCCGACATCGACAAGGGCCACGGCCATTTGCACGAAATCCACGACCAGCTCGGCCTGATGCGCCACATCACCAAATGGGCCGCGCGCATCCGCAGCCCGCAAGAGGCGCCCACCCTGGTCAGCCAGGCGCTGTGGCAGGCGACTACGGGGCGACCGCGACCGGTCGCCTTGGAATGCGCACTCGATACCTGGGCCAAGCGCGGCGAGGTCGCCCTGCCCGACGGGCCGTTGCCCCGGCCGGCGGAAACAGTCGACGACGAGGCGATCGCCGCCGCAGCCAAGATTCTGGGCGAAGCCGAGCGGCCGATCATCGTGATCGGCGGCGGTGCGCTCGACGCCGGTGCCGAGGTGAGGCGGATCGCCGAGCTCCTCGAAGCGCCGGTCAGCTCCTATCGGCGCGGTCGCGGCGTGGTGCCGAGCTCGCATCGGCTGGCCGTCGACATGCCGGTCGGTCATCGCCTGTGGAAGGACGCCGATGCCGTGCTCGCGGTCGGCACACGATTCCTGATCCAAAACGGCAGCTGGGGCATCGACAAGAACCTCAAGGTGGTCCGGCTGGACATCGATCCCGACGAGCACGACCGTCACACCAAGCCTGATGTCGCCCTGGTCGGCGACGCGGCGATCCAGTTGCGCGCTCTGATCGCTGCGCTGCCGCGCCATAACCGAACGCGCCGGTCGCGTGCCGAGGAAATGACCGGCCATCGCGCCCGGCTCACCGAGAGACTGTCGCGCCTGGAGCCGCAAGTCTCGTTCCTGAGGGCGATCCGCGCCGCACTGCCTGAAGACGGCATCTTCGTCGACGAGGTGAGCCAAATTGGCTTCGCCTCGCGCGTGGCGCTGCCGATCGAGCGGCCGCGCACCTTCCTGTCGCCGGGCTACCAGGACAATCTCGGCTGGGGCTTCGGCACCGCACTCGGCGCCAAGGCCGCGATGCCCGACCGCAAGGTGCTGGCGATCGCCGGCGACGGCGGCTTCATGTACCAGGTCGGTGAGCTTGCGACGGCGGCGCGCCACAAGCTCGCGGTGGTGGTCGTGGTGTTCGACAATGCCGGCTTCGGCAACGTCAAGCGCATCCAGCAGGAGCGTTACGGCAATCGCCTGATCGCCTCGGATCTGCAAAATCCCGACTTCGTCAAACTGGCCGAGAGCTTCGGCGTCGCGGCCTTCAAGGCACTCGACGCGCGCCAGCTCGAAGCCTGTCTGCACAAGGCCTTCGCCCTCGATGCACCGGCTTTGGTCTGGGTGCCGCACGGCGACGTGCCGAGCCCGTGGGACTTGATCATGATGCCGCGCGTTCGTGGCGCATCGAGCATCTAGTTGACGTCGAGCCGTGCCGCGTCTCTGCCAGGTTCCGCGATGACCGGCGCGCCGGTTCTGCGCTACGGTCGCCTCATGCCTCGCCGCCAAAGCCGCGACATCGATCGCCGTTCGTTCGAAATGTCGGCAAGCCGTGTCGCCCTGTGCCTGTGGTATCGATGACGAAGATCGACCTCAGACGCGTCTATAGCGTCACGCAGCGGCGCTACCGACAGTTCAGGTCGCTCGGCCACGGGCGCCGTTCCGCACTATGGCTCGCCATCGACGGCAGCCCGATCGAGCCCCCCACCAGGGACCCTGCCCGATCACCCCTGCGCGACTCTCCTATGCACAACGTTGCCGCGCAGTTGGTGGGCTTTGTCGTTGTCGGCGCCTGCTGGCTCGTCATCTGCATCGATCTTGCGATCCGCACACTGACGTTCAGAAATTCCGGCAACAGAGGTTGAGGCGAAGTCATGGCGGCGCCTGTCACGTGCCGCTGATCCGACGTTGCGTCATCTCAGCCTATCGAGCACCTCGGCGAAACCCGTCTTGCACGTGAAGCCCAGATCGCGCACCGCTTTGCCGGCGTCATAGACGCGGTCGATCGAGTCGAACATGGTCCAGCCGCGCTTGTCGTAGAGCGCGCGATAGTGCGGGAAATAGCGCGCCACGACGGCCGGCGCATCGACCAGCAATGCGCGGCAATCCCCGCGAGCAAACGGCGTCATGGCCGAGACGATGTAGGTGTCGAAGCCGATTTCCTTGGCTTTGGCCAGCGCCGCGACATGCGCCTCAGCGGCATCCTCGACGGTGAGCCGGCGGAACAGGAACTCGTTGGCCTTGGTGTTGTCGTCGGACTGGACAATGGCGTGCGCCATGTCGTCGGCCTCGGGAAAAAATCGGGAGGTCCGCAGGATCAGGACAGGCAGGCCGTGCAAGTGATTGAACAGGCGGCACAGCTCCTCAGCCGCGCGCTTGGTGACGCCGTAGATGTTGCGCGGCTCCAACGGCGACAGCGTCTCGTCGATCCAGACGGCCTCCTCGGCACCACTCGCTTTGCCGTCGCGGATCTTCTGCGAAATCATGAGCGAGGTGGTCGAGGTGAAGACGAAACGATCGACCGTCGTGCCCGGCGCCACCGCCTCCTCCAGGAGATTGAGCGTACCCTGCACATTCACCGCCACGAACTCCGAGTTGCCGTGCGTGGCGATGTGCGGCTTGTGCCGGGCCGCGGCGTGCACGATGGCCTCGACGCCGCAATCGCGAACCGTCCGGCGGACCACGGCGCGATCGGCGACCGAACCCACGACATCGGTGGTCAGCGCCGGCA